>JBFGDW010000017.1:0-22058 GCA_041580435.1 Candidatus Polarisedimenticolia bacterium
GCCGTCACACTGGCCGAGAGCTTCCGGGAGCGGGGGTATGCCACCCTGTCCATGACCTCCAACCTGTTCACCGGCAAGTTCACCAACCTGCACCAGGGGTTCGAGACGGTCTACGAGCCTGGCTCCCTGGCCGACCCGGGCTCCAGCAAGACCACGCGCAACCGGATGGATCAGTTCCTCCCCTGGCTGGAGGCGCACCGGGACGTGCCGTTCTTCGCCTTCCTGCACATCTATGACCCGCACGATCCCTACCGTCCCCACCCGCCCTACGACACCCTGTGGGCCGACCCGGCGTGGCGCGGCGAGCACGAGGCGCAGATGGAGGCGGTGCGCGCGGCCATCCAGGACCCGCTCCTGCGTCGCTTCGGCATGCCCAGCCGCGCGGAGCTGACGGCGGCGGGCCTGGACCCGGATCTCTACGTGAGCCGGGAGCGGGACTGGTACGACGGCTCGGTGCGGGCCATGGATGCGGAGATCGGGCGGCTGCGGGAGCGGCTGGGACAGCTGGGCCTGGCCGAGCGCACCCTCATCCTCTTCACCGCCGACCACGGCGAGGAGTTCCTGGAGCACGGGCGCATGTTCCACGGCCAGGGCGTCTACGGCGAGCTGGTGGAGGCGCCGCTCCTGGCCCTGTGGCCCGGGACCCTCCCCGCCGGGCGGGTGGTGGAGGAGACGGTGCAGACGGTGGACGTCATGCCCACCATCCTGGAGCTGGCGGGCATGGAAGCACCGGCAGGGATCCAGGGGCGGAGCCTGGTCCCGCAACTGGGGGGAGGCGGGGCCCGTCCCGCCGGCGCCGGCGCCCCCCTGGCCGCGTTCGCCGAGAAGGCGCTCACCGCGGAGACGGCGGCGCCGCCGCCGCGGGACACCGAGGCCTACAGCCTCGTGCTGGGGAAGTGGAAGCTGATCCACAACGTGCGCCGGCCCGATGGCGTCCCCGAGTTCGAGCTCTATGACCACCTCCGCGATCCCCTGGATCGGGAAGACGTGGCGGCATCGCACCCGGAGGTGGTGCGGGACCTGGCCGCGCGGCTCACGGCCCTGCGCGCCGAGGCCGAGGCGGCCCGGATCAAGCCCGACAGCGAGGCGGCCGATGGGCTGTCCGCCGAGGACCTGGAGCGGCTACGCAGCCTGGGGTACATCCAGTGAGGGCGGACGCCCGGGGCTAGTCCTCCTCGTTCATCCCCTCCACCACGGTGGGGTCGCTCTGCTCGGGGAGGTGGGCCTTGCCGGCGAGGTCGATCCAGTGGCCGGAGCGCCCCGCCTTGGTCTCCAGGTAGAACCGGTTGTGCTCGTTGGGCGGGATGACGTGGGGGAGCCGCCCGTCCACCTGCACGCCGTACTGGGTGAGCTGGCGGATCTTCGCCGGGTTGTTGGTCATGAGCTGCACCGACCCGACCCGCAGGCTCCCCAGCATGTGGGCGGCGATGGCATAGTCGCGCTCATCGTCACGGAACCCCAGGGCCAGGTTCGCCTCCACCGTGTCGAGCCCCTTGTCCTGGAGGGCATAGGCCCGGACCTTGTTGATGAGGCCGATGCCCCGCCCCTCCTGCCGCAGGTAGAGCAGGATCCCCTTCTCCTGCTGACCCACCCGGCGCAGGGCGGTCTCCAGCTGATCCCGGCAGTCGCAGCGCAGCGAGCCGATGGCGTCGCCGGTGAGGCACTCGGAGTGCAGGCGCGTGGCCACGCCCCGGGCGCCGCTCACCTCGCCCCGCACGATGGCCACGTGCTCCTTGCCGTCCCGGTTGTTCCAGAACGCCACGATCCGGAAGGGGCCGAAGCGAGTGGGGAGGTCGGCCACGCCCACGATGCGCACGCAGACCCGCTCGGGGCCGTACCCCTCGCAGTCGTGGTCCCGGTCCCGGGCGACCAGCTCGTCCAGGCTCAGGCCCTGCTCATTCATCACCGCTCCTCGCCTTGCAGGCGGCGGGCCATCTCCCGCCCCGCCCGCCAGGCGCCCTCCACGCCGCCGCCGGGGTGGAAGGCCTCGCCGGTCACTCCGATTGTTGCACCTCCCGGCAGCCTCAGCATGAGGGGCCGGCGCAGCTCGCCCCCCCGGTCCACCCGCGCGTGGCGCCAGCGGTGGGCGAAGTTCCAGTCCGGAGCGGCTGCCCACGATCCCAGCAGGCGGCCCAGCTCGGCCAGGATCTCCACGCTCCACTCGTCTGCCGGCCAGTCCTGATGCTCCCGTGACCAGCAGGGGTGGGCCTGGGCCACCAGGACCAGACGCCGCGGGTCCCGCCGCTTGGCCGAGTCGTGGGCGACGAGCTGCAGGATGCGCGACCCCTCGGGGTACAGGACGTCCCATGCGGGGGGAGGCGCTCCCTGGGGATAGCCTGCCAGCACGGTGAGACAGGGCAGGGTCCCCACCATGGCCAGCAGGCCGTCGGCCCCGGCGATCTCCCGCGCCGCCTCCGTTCCGGCCGGGAGGACCAGCGTGCGCAGCAACGAGCGCGCCTGCTCCAGGGCCAGGGCCAGGACGATCTCCGGCGCCTCACGCGGTCCCTCACCGCCCGTCGCGACGCGGATCACTCCGGGGCCCGCCTCCAGGTGGGCCACCGGGGCGCGCAGGCGAAGGTCCAGGTCCCGGGCCAGGTGCTTGGGGAAGGCCGAGATCCCCCTCCGGTAGGCCAGGCGAAAGGCGCCGGGGGAGAAGGCGGTGTCCTGGCAGGGGCGGCCGCTCCCCTTCAGGCGCAGCGGCCAGCCCGGGAGGGGCCCGCCCTCCTCCACCGCGGCCAGGGCCTGGGCGAAGTCAGCGCTTGCGCCGTGGAGGAAGACCACGCCGTGGTCCACCGCCTGATCCTCCACCCGGCGGGTCGCGCAGCGCCCTCCCACCCCCGCGGCCCGCTCCAGGAGCACGACCCGCCGCCCGGCGAGGGCCAGCTCCCGGGCGCAGCTCAGGCCGGCGACGCCGGCGCCGATGACGAGGGTGTCGGGGCGCATGGGTGCGGCGAGGATACTCCTCCCCGGTTGGCGCCCGCGCCATCCGGCGGTATCCTTAGGCATTCGTGGATCTTCCGGCAAAGGAGCAGATGAGCATGGGGCCAGGGCAGGGGGAGCGGGAGGCGCCGGACGCGCGCGCCGGCGAGGCGGCGGCCAGGGGGGAGGGAGATCGGTCCGCCTCCCAAGACGACCCCCGCGAGCCGCTGGCCGAGCCCGCACCGGCCGGGCGTGGCCGGCGCTGGCTGCCCGCCGCACTGGTGGCGGTGGTGCTGGCGGCCGCGCTGCTGGCGGTGCGCCCCTGGCAGGACGCCGGCGCCACCGCCGGCCGCCCGGAGGGGGGGCCGGTGCCGGTGCGCGGCGCCGTGGCCGTGCGCGGCGAGCTGGCCACCCACGCCACCTACCCCGGTGAGCTTGTGGGAGAGGCCATCGAGCTGGCGCCCAAGGTGTCGGGGCGGCTGCAGGCGGTGCGCGTGCGCGTGGGGGATCCCGTGGCCGCAGGGGACGAGGTGGCCCGCATCGACGACACCGACCTGCGGCGAGAGCTGGAGGAGGCGCGCGCCCGGCTGGCGGTGGTGGAGGCCAACCGGCGGCGGGCCCAGGCCGAGCTGGAGCAGCTGGCCACCGAGCTGGCGCGCGCCGAGAGCCTCGCCCGCGACCAGCTCATCAGCGCCCAGGAGCTGGACCGGATCCAGGCCCGGGCGGCGGCCAGCCGCGCCGCGCTGCAGGCGGCCGAGGCCGAGATCCAGCAGGCCCGGGCCCGGGCCCAGATCCTGGATCGCCAGGTGGTCGAGACGCGGCTGGCGGCGCCCTTCGCGGGGACGGTGGCGGTGCGCTATCTGGACCCGGGGGCCCTGGTGCAGTCCGGCACGCCGGTGGTGCGGCTGGTCCAGTCGGAGCCGCTCCTGGTCCAGTTCCGTGTGCCCGAGCGGGACCTGGGGAAGATCAGCGCCGGCAGCCCGTTCACCCTCACCACACAGGCCACCGGCGCACAGGCGTTCTCCGGCGAGGTGCGCCGCATGTCGGGGGAGGTCTCCCGGCAGGACCGGAGCGTGCTGGTGGAGGGTCGGGTGGCCGGCGACCACGGCATCCTGAGACCGGGGATGTACGCCCAGGTGCGGGTGCAGCTTGCCCGCGTGGAGGACGCCCTCCTGGTGCCGGGAGCCGCCGTCTCGCTGCGCGTGAGGGCGGGCGGCGCGGAGGAGGCCGGCGTGTTCACCGTGGGCCCCGAGAGCACGGCCCGCTGGCTGCCGGTGGAGATCCTGGCCCAGGAGGGGAACCAGGTGGCCGTGGAGGGCCGGCTCCAGGCCGGGGAGACCGTCCTCACCCTGGGCCACGAGGAGCTGGCCGACGGTGCCGCCGTCCAGCTCATCCAGGTGGACGGTCAGGCCCCAGGCGCGCCATGAGCCTCTCGGCCGTCAGCGCCCGCCGCCCCATCGGCACCGCCATGGTCTACATCGCGGTGGTCATCCTGGGCGTGGTGGCGGCTCAGCGGCTGGCGGTGGACCTCATGCCCGAGGTGGATGCGCCGCGCATCTCCATCACCACCCGCTACGAGGGTGTGGCGCCAGAGGAGATGGAGACCCTCATCACCCGCCCGGTGGAGCAGGTGCTGTCCACCATCGAGGGGATCGAGAAGATCGAGTCGGTGTCGGCCGAGGGGATCAGCCGGGTGCAGCTCCGCTTCGCCTGGGGCAAGGACCTGGACGTGGCGGTCAATGACGTCCGGGAGCAGCTCGACAGGCTGCGCACCCGCCTCCCCGAGGAGGCGGATACCCCCAGCATCTGGAAGTTCAACCTGTCGGACCTGCCGGTGGCCCGGCTGGGGCTCAGCGGCGGCGGCGACGTGCGCCGTCTGCGCTACCTGGCCGAGGACGAGCTCAGCCGGCGGCTGGAGCGGGTGGCTGGCGTGGCGGCGGTGAGCGTGCGCGGCGGCCGGGAGCGGGAGATCCAGGTGCGCCTGGATCCCCAGCGCCTGGCGGCCCTGGGAGTGAGCGCGCCCCAGGTGTCGGCCGCCCTGGCCCGGGAGAACCGCAACGTCTCCGCCGGCGACATGCAGGCCACCGGCCGCGAGGTGCTCATCCGGAGCGTGGGGGAGTTCCGGGGCCCCTCCGAGATCGCCGACACGGTGGTCTCGGTGCGCGACGGACGGCCCATCATCGTCCGCGACCTGGGAGAGGTGGCCGACACCTTCAAGGAGCTGGACAGCGAGCTCTGGATCGACGGCGAGACGGGGATCCGCATGCGGGTCTCCAAGCGCTCGGGCGCCAACACCGTGGAGGTGGCTGCCGCCCTGCGCCGGGAGGTGGAGGCCATCAACCGGGACTACGCCGGTCGCCTGAAGCTCTCCCTCCTCTGGGACGGCTCGGACTACATCGAGAAGTCGGTGACCAACGTGCGCACCGGCGCCCTCTATGGCGCCCTCCTGGCGGTGGTGGTCCTGCTGATCTTCCTGCGGGACCTCCGGGCCACCGCCATCATCGGCGCGTCCATCCCCATCAGCGTGCTGGCCACCATGGTCCTCATGCACCTGTACGGGTTCACCCTCAACATCATCTCCCTGGGAGGGATCGCCCTGGGAGTGGGGATGCTGGTGGACAGCGCCATCGTGGTGCTGGAGAGCATTCACCGCAAGCGCCAGGAGCGCCACGGGAAGCTGGAGGCGGCCATCCAGGGCAGCCGGGAGGTGGCCCTGGCCATCGTGGCCGGGACGCTGACCACGGTGGCGGTCTTTGCGCCGGTGGTGTTCATGGGTGGGTTCGCCGGGGTCTTCTTCCGTGAGATGGCGGTGGTGGTCTGCTTTGCCCTCTTCTGCTCCCTGGTGGTGGCCCTGAGCCTCATCCCCGCCGGGGCGGCGCGCCTCCTCCACGAGGGGGCGCGGCCGGCCCTGGTGGGCGGCGGGCGCCGCCGCGGGTTCGTGGCCGCAACCGACCGCTGGCTGGCCGGCGTGGACGCCGGCTACCGGCGCCTGCTGGGCCGCTCCCTGCACCGGCCCGCGCTGGTGGTGCTGGCGTCGGTGCTGGTGCTGGCCGCCAGCCTGCTCATCGCCCCCTTCCTCCAGTTCGAGCTCATGCCCCAGACCGACGAGGGGGAGCTGGACGTGGACGTGGAGCTGCCGGTGGGAACACCGGTGGAGACCACCATGGAGGTGATGCGGGATATGGAGGCAAGGGTGCGGCAAGCCCTGCGGCCCGGCGAGCTGCAGCACCTGATCACGGTGGCCGGCCCGGAGGCCTGGTGGCGGCCCAGCGGCAGCCACGAGGGGTCCATGGAGGTGATCCTGGTGCCGGTGAGCCGCCGGGAGCGCTCGGCCGGGGAAGTGGCCGGCGCCATCCGGAAGGCTTTGTCCGGCGTGCCCGGCGCCACCCTCCAGGTGCGGGAGGCCAGCAGCAACATCCTCCTGCGCATGCTGCGCGGCGACGGCGATCGCCTCGCCGTGGAGATCCGGGGCCACGACCTGGCCACCGCCGAGGGTCTCGCCCGGCGCGTCACGGCGCTCCTCGGGGAGGTTCCCGGCGTGGCCGACGCCAAGCCCGACCGGGAAGAGGGGAAGATGGAGCGCACGCTGCACGTGGACCGGACCCGGCTGGCGGACCTGGGCCTCACCGGGGCGGAAGTCTCCGACACGGTTGAGCACTACGTGCTGGGCAAGGTGGCCACCCGCCTGCGGGAAGGGGGCGACGAGTTCGACATCCGCGTGCTGCTCAGGAAGGAGGACCGGGACTTCCTGGAGCAGCTCCCGCGGCTCCCCCTCATCACACGTGACGGGCGGGTCATCCCCCTGGCCGGCGTGGCCTCCATCGAGGCGCGCCGGGGGCCGGCCTCCATCGCCCGGGAGGACCAGCAGCGGATCCTCAAGGTGAACGCCGGCCTGGCCGACGACGCCGTGCTGGGGGACGTGGTGGAGGCCATGGGGGCGCGCCTGGCCCGGCTGGAGGTGCCCGATGGCTTCACCGTGAGCATCGGCGGCGAGTTTTTGGAGCAGCAGAAGATCTTCGCCGATCTGGCCATGGGCATCGCCCTGGCGCTGTTTTTGGTCTACACGGTCATGGCCATCCAGTTCGAGTCGGTGCGCCATCCCCTGATCATCATGACCGCGGTTCCCTTCAGCCTCATCGGCGTGGTGCTGGCCCTGGCCTTCACCGGCACCACCTTCAACATGAACTCCTTTCTAGGGACCATCGTGCTGGTGGGGATCGTGGTGAACAACGCCATCGTGCTGGTGGACTACGTCAACCTGCTGCGGCGGGAGCAAGGCCTGCCGCTGGTGGAGGCGCTCCTGGAAGGGGGGCGCCGGCGCCTGCGGCCCATCCTCATGACCACCCTCACCACCGCCCTGGGACTGCTCCCCCTGGCGGTGGGCCTGGGGGAGGGGAGCGAGATCCAGGCGCCGCTGGCCCGGGTCGTGGTGGGCGGCCTGCTCACGTCCACCCTCATCACCCTGTTCTTCGTCCCGAGCCTCTACCTGCTGCTGGAGCGCCGCCGCCTGGGGCGGGCCGCGGCCCGGCCCGTGCCGGTGCCGGCGGAGCGTGCCGGGACGGCGGCCGGGTCGCGCCGCTGAGGCCGGGCTCGGCCATCACCACCACGCGCCAGGGGGTGGGGGTCAGCCCGTTGAGGGGATAGCAGGTGAGCAGGACCAGCCTGTCCCCCGCATCCGGTCGCAGCAGCTCCGTGGCCGCCTCGTCCACCACCATCCGAGCGCGCACCTGGTAGGACCGAACGCCGTGCACCGTGCGCAGGTCGATCCGGTCGCCGGCGCTCAGCCGCCCGAGGAAGGCCATCTGCCGGTCCCGGTGGCCGGCCAGCACCACGTTGCCGGGGAGGCCAGGCCGGGCCGAGCCATCCACGTGGCCGATGCCGAAGGCCAGGGTGGGCCCGGTGGCGCCGGACAGCACCGGCTCGCGCAGGCCCAGGCGCGGGACCTCCAGCACGGCCAGGGTCTGGAAGTCGGCCCAGCCCCACGGCGCGTGCGGTTGCCCGTCGGCCAGGGTGCGCGCCATGGCCTGCCGGACGAGGAGGCCCGCCAGCGCGGCCTTGGCCTCCAGCCAGGCCCCCCGCCCCGCGAGGGCCGCGCCGATGCACACGAGCAGGCCGCCGGCGGCAGCCAGGACCGTCCGCCTCATGGCCCGTGCCGCTGCGGCCGGGGCGCATCCCTCCGTCGCCCGGTCACGAGCGAGGCGCCTGCCCGCAGCAGTGCTCCGGACAGCAGCAGCGCGCAGCCGCAGATCAGGAGAAGCGTGTCCTGCGTCCCGCCCCGGGGCAGGACTCCCATGGGGGAGCCGGCGGGCAGGGCGCCGGCCAGGCGCGCGGTGCGTGCCTCCCCCGCGGCGCTGGGAAACCGCTCCACCGCCACCAGGCTGGTGTAGCGGGTCACCAGGTGGAAGTCGATTCCGAGGCCGGTCACCTGGCGGCGCACGTCGTCCTCGCCCGCCCCCTCCAGGAGGCTGTCCATGAGGGCCTCCACCTGCGCCCGCGCCCAGCGCAGGGCCACCCCGGCGTCGCGGGGCGCGCTCTCGCCCAGGGGGAGCTCGACCCGCCACGGGCCGTCCGCCCGCCGGCCGGTGAGGGTGACCTGGCCCGGGCCGGCCGCGCGCAGCGAGATCCACAGCGGCTCGCCGGCGTGCAGGTCCGGGAGCCGTTGTGGGAAGACGCTGGCTTGCCCGGAGCCCTCCCAGCGGAGATCGATCCCCGCCAGCACCGGCCGTGACAGCCGCTCCAGGAACTCCTCCATGGGCCGGCCCGCGTCACCGGCGCCGGAGATGAAGGCGCACAGGCCGCGGCCCACCGCCGCCATCTTCCGCATGAGGAAGCGGTTGGGGGCGTGTCCGATCCCCAGGGTGTGGAGGCGCACGCCGCCGAGCCGGGGGAGGATGGCCTGGATCAACTCAGCCTCGTTGGCCACGGCCCCGTCGGTGAGGAGGATGATGCGCTGGCCGGTCCAGGTCCGCCCACCCTGAAGCATCTGGAGCCCCGCCTGGAGAGCCGGATGGATCCTCGTGCCACCCCCCGCCCGCAGCCCGCGGATCCAGTGCCGGGCCGCAGCCAGCTCCTCCTCGCGGGCCGGGACCAGCCGCTCCTGGAACGGGCGCAGCCCATCGTTGAAGGCAACGATGTTGAAGCTATCGTCGGGGCGCAGCCGGCTCAGGGCTGACAGGAGCGCCTCACGGGCCTGGGCGATGGAGGGGCCATCCATGGAGCCGGAGACATCCACCACGAAGATCGTCTCGCTGGCCAGGCCGGCATCCACCTCGGGCGCCGGCGGCAGCACCATGACCAGGTGGTAGGACTCTCCCTCCCGAGTCTCGGTGAAGAGGGCGCTGGCGGGTGCCTCGCCCAGGCGCGGCCGCCACCGCAGCAGGACGTCGCGATCAGCGGCGATGCCGGCGGCAGGCGTCTCCAGCACCAGCGCCCCGCCGTCCCACCGGCGCTCCAGCTCGTGGGAGGGGGAGCCGGCCGACTCCAGCTCGAACCCCGCGTCCAGGCGCACACCCAGGGCCGCCCGGGGGACGACACGAAGCCGCCCTCCCTCGCGGAGGCCGGGCGTGCCGCCTAAGCCCGGGCCCGGATCGAAGCGGGGTGTGTAGGTGAGCGGGAAGGACAGGCCGAACTCGCCGTCCTGGTACTCCGCCTCCTGGACGAACTCCAGCGTCACGATGACGCTCTCGCCGGGGTTGATCCCCGCCACCGACGTGGTGAAGAGGTTGGGCCGCTCCTGCTCCACCAGCGCCGCCTTGCGCCCCTCGGCCCGGGCCGCCTCGTAGGTTCGCCGCGCCTCGTGCCGCTCCCGGATCACCGAGACGATGCGGCGCGTCCCGATGGCCATCTCCATGTGGTGCACGGCGGCTGCCTCGGGGAGGGGGAAGGCGTAGAGAGCCTCGATGACCTCGCCGGTGGTGTTCTGGAAGATCTGCACCACGGTGCCGTGGACCATCAGGCCGGTCACGTCGAGATGGACGGCCAGGTCCAGCACCGGCAGGGGCGCGAACCCCGCAGTGGTTCTCCGGTACAGCTCGCCGGCTCCCGGCGTGGGCAGCAGGGGTGGCGCTCCGGCGCCGGAGGCGCGGGCGCCGGACGGATACAGCGAGGCCAGCACGGCGAGGATCACGGCAAGGGCAAGAGGTGCGGCGGGTGAGCGTCTCCTTTGGTCCATGGGAATCCCTCCTGGCATGGGACCCTGCAAGCGCAGGAAGCGTGCCAGGCGGGAGGAGGAGCTGGAATGCAAGACTCCTGTCCATCAGGAGGCACCGGCCCGACCGCCGCCGTGTCCTTCCGTCACGGAGCGTGTCCAGGGGGCCACGGTCTCTCACGGGACCGGAGTGTCCATGGCGCGGCCGACGGCGGCGGGAAGGACCAGTGCCACCATGGATGTGGATCGAGGCGCGGGTGCTGGGCCCGGCTCAGGAGCCGGCGCTGGCCTCTCCGGCTTCCTGGATGAGCACCACGTCCTGGGAGACGTCGCCGTAGGTGAAGAACAGGTCCTGATCCGACGGGCTCCACCGGTACTCGAAGATGATGCCGGTGGGGAAGCTCGCCACCTGCTTCGGCGCCCCGCCGCCCACGGGGACGATCCACAATCCCTGCCCGCTCTCCTGGCGCAGGCAGATCGCCAGCCGCCTGCCGTCCCTGGACCACTGGTACCCCAGGATCCTGCCCTCGGGGAACTCCGCGATGGGGACCGGATCGCCGCCGGCCAGGGGCTGGCTGACGATCCGCCGTCCGCCCCCGGCCATGTCCACGTACGAGACACCGTCGCCAGCAGGCAGCCAGGCCAGGCCCGCGGCCCGCGGTGGGATCGGGATCACGGCCTGGCTCTCGCCCGTGTCCACGTCCAGCACGTGCCAGGTGGCGTCGGGCCGGCCGTCGCTGCCGGTGCGCATGCGCACGAAGAGCAGCCGGCGGCCGTCGGCGGAGATCTGGCCGCCCCCCTGGGCGCTGTCCAGCAGCTTGGTGGGCTCCGTGCCGTCAAGCGGCAGGCGCCAGAAACTGCCCGGCTGGTCGATGCGGACGTAGAGCACCCAGCTTCCGTCGGGAGAGACGAACCGGACATCTTCGCCGCTGCCCTCGGTCAGGCGCGTGGCGTTGCCGCCATCGCTGCTCAGCCGCCAGATGTGGGGCACCAGGTCGCCGCCGTACCGGGTCACCAGCAGGCTGCCGTCGGGCAGGGCGGCCTCGACGCGATCGAACTGGCGGCCCGATGTCAGGGGCCGCGGTCGGTCGCCGCCGGGCTCCACTGCCAGCAGATGGGCATGCCCCTCCCGCGGAGCCGTATAGACCGCGCCCCCGCCAGGGGTTGTGACCATGCGGATCGGGCTTCCCTCGGCGCTGCTGGTGAAGGTGAGCTGTCGCGGCGGAGTGCTCCCATCGGCCGGGACGCGCCACAGATTGCCCATCCGGCTGGTCCTCCTGGCCGAGAACGCCCTCCCCTCACGGGTCACGGCAACATCGTCATACTGGTCGAGGTCGCTGGTGATGCGGGCGGTCCGGCCGCCGGGATACGTGATGCTCCACAGCTGCGTGTTGATGCCGCGGCCCAGCTCGACGATGCCGGCGATGAGGCCACGGCCGTCGGCCATCCAGGTGGCGTGCTCGATGACCGGCCAGTCGTCAGGGCCTGCCACCTGCGCTGCGCCGGTGGCCACGTCCACCACCAGGGCCCAGCCGTGAACCCCGCCCTCCGGGGTCATCACCCCAATGGCGATGCGCTGGCCATCCGCCGACCACGAGGGCGCGCCCGAATAGCCGGCCGGCGCGTCCAGCACGGTCAGGGTGCGCTCCTCGCCGCTTTCCAGGTCGGCGATGACCAGGGTGTCCCTCTGCTGTTCGGGGATGCCCCGGCGGAAGCAGACCTGGCGCCCGTCAGGTGACAAGGCCGCCCGGCTGTCCACATCGAAGATGCGCTTCCTGGGGCTGCCCCCCAGGGAGGGGACCTGGAAGAGAGCCGAGTAGCCGCGGGTCTCGGGGTCCTGGCTGATGAACAAGAGGTAGTTCCCGTCGGGAGTGAAGCTGATCCCCCGTGGGGGGATGTCCCGGGGAGCCAGCACCTCCACGTCGCTTCCCGTGGCCACCTGCCGGACCCGCAGGCCCACCTGCCCCGCCGCACCGCTGACGTAGGCCAGGTACCGTCCGTCGGCGGAGAGGATGGCCTCACGCAGGTCGTTGCGGCTCAGCAGGCTGGAGATCTGGATGTCCTGGAAGGGCGCGGCGCCATCCGGCCCGGACCGGCCGGTGCTCCACAAATCGCCGCCCAGCAGCGCCAGCGCGCCGAAGATGACCCCGGCCAGGCCCAGCACCGCGACCCCGGCCAGTGCCACCGTGCGCCGCGGGCTCCGGGCGGGCGCCGGCGCGCCCAGCGCCCCCGACGGCAGGGACGACGCCGAGGTGGCGCTGGCCGACAGGGTGTCGTACTCCTCCACGATCTCCCGCAGCTCGATGGCCAGGTCCTTCATGGACTGGAAGCGCTGGTCCGGGTTCTTGGCCAGGCAGCGGCGGATGGTGCGCCGCAGCTCCGACGGGACCTCCGGGTTGAGCTCGGCCACCTCCGCCGGCTTCGCATTCAGGATCTGGTGCATGGTCTCCACGTCGGAGTCGGCGGCGAAGGGGCGCTGCCGGGTGGCGGCCTCGTAGAGGATGCAGCCGAAGGCAAAGACATCGGCCCGGTGATCCACCGGCCTGGCCCGCACCTGCTCCGGCGACATGTAGCCCACCGTGCCCATGACCACCCCATCGCTGGTGTGCTCCCGCACCTCGGTGGGGGCGCTGGTGACATCGCCCCCGGGTTGCTGGCGCTCCACCAGCTTGGCCAGGCCGAAGTCCAAGACCTTGGCGTAGCCATCCTTGGAGATCATGATGTTGGTGGGCTTCAGATCCCGGTGCACGATCCCCGCCGCGTGGGCCTTGGCCAGCCCCTCGGCCGCCTGGGCCAGGTAGCCCAGCAGGGCCCTGAGGCCCGTCTTCTCCTGGTGGATCTTCTCGGTGAGGGTCTCGCCGGAGACCAGCTCCATGGAGATGAAGTGCAGCGGTTCGGACGCCTCGTCCACCGGCTGACCCTGGGCGTCCCGCACCTGGTCCTGGCCGATCTCGTAGATGGTGACGATGTGGGGGTGGCTCAGGGAGGACGCGGAGCGGGCCTCCTGGATGAAGCGCCGCACCCTCTCCTCGTTGCGCACCAGGTGGGGCGGCAGCACCTTCAGGGCGACGCTCCGCTCCAGGCTCTGGTCCTGGGCCATGTAGACCTCGCCCATGCCGCCCACGCCCAGGGGCCCCACGATCCGGTAGTGGGAAAGGTGATCTCCAGGCTGCAGGGCCCGGCTCATGAAGGTCCGAAGCTCGCCAGCGCCTGTTGCCGGTCCGAGTGAATCTCGAAGATGTCGGTAAGGCGGACCATGGACAGCAGGTCCTGGACGCGCCGGGAGGGGTTGAGCAGCTTGATGTCTCCCCCCTCGGCCATGGTCTTTTTCTTGGCGGCCACCAGTTCTCCCAGGCCGGCGCTGTCCATGAACTGCACCCGGGTCAGGTCCAGGAGGATCCGGCGGTGGCCCTGCTCCATGAGCTCGCCCAGCGTCTCCCGCAGATCGCTGAGGCGGTTCCCTTGCAGGTCCACCGGCTTGGACACGCCGGGTGCGCCGATGGTGAAGTCGCCCTCCATCTCGATGACGTGGATCTCACCGGCGCGCTCCACGCGGATGGCCATGAATCACCTCCTGCGCCCGGGCGCGGGCCATGGGGCCAGGATACCATGGCCCCCTTGCGAGTGGCCGGGAAGACGCCGCCGCTGGCTGAATCCATGACCTGGCCTCCGGCCCCGAGGGGGGACATCCGTGCTATGGTGAGCCCTTTCCCACCCGATTCCCCCGAGGAGATGCGCGTGATCAAGGACGGGTCCCAAGTCAAGCTGCATTACACCCTGACCGTTGACCAGATGGTCATCGACAGCTCCAAGGGCGGCGAGCCTCTGTCCTACACCCACGGCCAGGGGCAGATCGTGCCTGGCCTGGAGGAGCAGCTCGAGGGCCTCGCCGCCGGCCAGAGCAAGGAGGCGGTGGTCACCCCCGACAAGGGGTACGGCGCCAAGAATCCCGACGCCGTCCAGGCCGTGCCGCGCACGGCGTTCCAGGACGCCGGCGGCTTGAAAGTGGGCGACATGGTGACCGGGGAAGCCCAGGGGCGCAGCTTTCAGGCCCGCGTCACCGCCATGGACACCGACAGCATCACGCTGGATCTCAACCATCCCCTGGCGGGCAAGACCTTGCACTTCGCCGTCGAGATCGTCGAGGTCAGCTAGGATCCCGCCCCCCCCGTGCGCCGGAACCGCGGGCCGGGGGCGCCGTCAGAACAGCTCGAGGTAGTAATCCAGGGCCGAGGCGTCACCTGCCGGCACCCAGCCGCCCAGGGGCCCACGCTCCAGGCGCACGTAGCGCACGGGGCGTCCATCGGGCGGGGCGGCTCCATCCACCTCGATGCGGGCGCGCAGCACCCGCTGCCGGTCATTTCCCAGGGCGCGCACGGAGATCAGGCGGATCTTCTCCAGATCCAGCAGGCCGCGCCCCTTGTCCAGCACGCTGCGCTCCGGGTCCTGGGCGATGGCCACGGCATACTCGGTGGCGAGCTTCGCCTTGAGCAGCCCGATGGTGGCGTCGTTCACCGGGACCGTGACCAGGGACTGACGCAGCCAAAGCCCGCCGGCGGCCAGCAGGAGCAGTCCGGCCAGCAGGACCGTCTTCAGGAGGAAGCGCACGGGGCCATGATAACAGCGGCCTCCTGGAACCTGACCGCCCAGGCCCCCGTTGCACCTGGGGGACGGGAAAGGAGGCACCATGGGCAGGATGCTTGTGGCGGGAGGCCTGGCGGGGCTGCTGGCGGCGGCGGTGGCCGGGTGCGTGCGGTTCGGCGGCCCCGGAGACGTCCACCGGGACGTTGCGGCCATCACCGGCGGCCGCTACCAGAAGGAGTTCGGCTTCACCGTGGGGCGCACGGGCATGGCCCTGGCGCGGTGGAGTCTCAGGCACGAGGCCGACGAGGACGTTGTGTCCCTGCAGGGAGTGCGGAAGGTGGAGCTGGGGGTCTACGAGCCCCTGCCCGGCGCCGGCCGCCAGGAGGGTGTACGGGCCATCACCGCCAGCGACTGGCCAGGCTGGCTGCCCATGGTGGAGATGCAAACCGGCCGAGAGAGCATCCTGCTTCTGAGCGAGGGGACCGACCTGGATATCCGGCGTCTCCTGCTGGTGGTGGAGGAGCCCGAGGAGCTGGTGATCGTGCGCTTGACAGGCGACCTGGGGCCGTTCGTGGTGGACGCCATCCGGCTCGCCTTCGTCGAGGCCGAGCATCCCGAGCTGGCCGATCCGGCCCTGGAGCGCTACCAGGCGCGTGAGGCGCGGGGCCCGGAGCCGGAGGCCAACGCCGGCCTGCGGTAGACTCAGCCCGGAGAGGGCCGCGCCCGTTGCCCCTCCCCGTGGAGGCCGCCGTGACCCGATCGCGCCTGACCGACGTGATGTCCCTCGTCCTGCTGGCCGGAGCCTGGCCGGCCCCTGTTCCTGCCGCCAGCGCCACCCGTCCCGCCGATCCCCTGGCAGCCGCCGTGGCGGCTCCGGGCCGCCCCGAGGCCGATCGGTCCCGCGACGCCCACCGCCGCCCGGCGGAGGTCCTGCGTGCGTGCGGCGTGACGCCCGGGTCGCGCGTCGGCGAGCTCATGGCCGGCGCCGGCTACTACACCGAGATCCTCGCCGGCGCCGTCGGCGTGGAGGGGCGCGTCTATGCCCACAACAGCCCTTTCGTGCTGGAGCGGTTCGCGGAGCAGCCGTTCAGCGAGCGCCTGGCCCGGATGGGAGCGGCCCACGTCACGCGCCTGGACGGCCCGCCGGAGGACCCCGGGCTACCCCAGGGCCTGGACGTGGTGCTCCTGATCCGCTTCTACCACGACTTCTACTGGCAGGAGGTGGACCGGGCGGCGGTGAACCGGGCGGTGTGGAACGCCCTGCGTCCAGGGGGCGTCTACTGCGTCGTCGACCACCACGCCGAGGCGGGCTCCCGGGACCGGGACACCGCAACGTTGCACCGGGTGGACGCCGAGATGGTCAAGGAGGAGATCCTGGCGGCCGGATTTGGCTGGGATGGCGAGTCCGACGTGCTGCGGGTGCCCGAGGACGACCGGACCTGGTTCATCTTCGCCGATGACGGCGCCCGGCGCGACCGGACCGACCGCTTCCTGTTCCGCTTCGTCCGGCCGCTCAGTTCACCAGGGCGGTGAAGCGCGGCTCGTCCCGCAGACCGTCCAGCTCGACGGCATCGCGCAGGAGGCGGCGGGGCGTTCCGTTGCGCGCCGCCTGCTGGAGCCATGACAGCGCCTCCTCCCGGCGCTCCAGCTCGCTGCAGACCACGCCGGCATGGAACAGGACGTCCGGCGCCTCGGGCCAGGCGGCCAGGGCGTCCTGCAGGTGCCGTCGGGCCTTGTCCTCCTCGGCCAGGAGGGCGTGGTACTCGGCCAGGCGCAGGTGGAGGTGGGTGGGATCGGCCTCTCCCCGGATGGCGGCGTGGCCCAGCTCCACCGCCCGCTCGAGGAGAGGCCGCGCCTGGTGCCGGGCGCGGGACGCCCAGTGCCGGGCGCGTCCCAGGTCTCCGCTGGCCGGCTCGCTCTCGTCACCCAGCGCCACCACCCGCTCCAGGGCGGTCACCGCCTCGTCCAGCCGGCGGAGGCGCAGGGCAAGGCGCCCGGCGCCCCGCCAGGCGGCCAGGCTGCCTGGATCGAGGTCTGCGGCGCTGCGGTAGGCCTGCAGCGCCGCGTCGAGATCGTCGAGCCCCTGGCCGAGGTCGCCCAGGCAGAGATGGGCGGCCGCCAGGGCGGGGGCCAGATTGACGGCCCGACGGCAGTGGGAGAGGGCGGCCTGCAGCCCTGCCTCGTCCCGAGGATCGGGAAGACCCGCGGCCAGGGCCCGGCCCAGGGCCACCTGGGCCAGCGCGAAGGTGGAGTCCCGGGCGATGGCCTCCTCCAGGAGCGCCAGCGCCTGCAGCCGCGGGCTGCCGCCGGCGCCGCCCTCCAGCAGATCCGATGCACGCAGGAAGGCGTCGTAGGCCAGCATGTCGCGGGTCGGTCGCGGCGGAGTCTCTGCGTGAACGGCGATGTGAAGCTCACTGGAAAGGCTCTCGGCGATGTCCTCGGCCACCTGATCCTGGAGCCGGAACAGGTCCACCATGGCGCCCTGGACGAGGCCGCCCCCCACCAGCCTGCCTTCGGCCAGGTCCCGGAGGTGGTAGTCCAGGCGCATGGACGCCGCGGTGCGCTCCACCTCGCCGTCGAGACGGAGATCGGGCGGGCGCGGATCGCCCGGGTCCAGCACGATGATCCCCTTGATGCCGGCGAGCCGCCGGGCCAGCGACCGTTCCAGCTGCCGGGGGAAGTAAGCCAGGTCGCCAGGCGTGTGATGGGCGTGGAACGGGCCCACGGCCAGGCGCGGGATCCCAGGCGCGCGGCGCTTGGCGGCGCTGGGTCCGGTCAGGAGCCAGATGGCGCCTCCGGCCAGGGCCAGCCCCGCGCCTAGCGCGGCAAGGCGCAGAGCGGCGGAGCGAACCCGCCACGACCGTCTGGTGGCATGTGCACCCATGGCGCGGGCCCTCGGAGACGTGCTGGAGCCGAGGATCGGCCGGATCCTAACACAGGTCCTGTGTTATCCTGAACCTGTCCTGTGCGCTGCAGGGGGCCGCGCGGCGGATTGCGCCCAGCGGAACAGGACCCCGGCTTCCCGGTAGGGTTACCCGGGACCCAGGCAAAACGGGCATCCGGGCCGCTCCGGCCGGGTCCGGCTCCGGTGAGAATATGATCCTCAAGCCGTACTATCTGGCCTGCCTCTCCCACGCCTCATACCTCATCGCCGACGAGGAGTCGGCCACGGCGGCGGTGGTGGACCCACAGCGGGACGTGGACCAGTACCTGGAGGACGCCGCCACCCTGGGCGTGCGCATCGGCCATGTCTTCCTGACCCACTTCCATGCCGACTTCCTGGCCGGGCACCTGGAGATCCAGGGCCGCACCGGGGCGGACATCCGCATGGGCAGGCAGGCGCGCACCGAGTTCCCGGTGGTGGCCATGGGGGATGGAGACAGCCTGGAGATGGGACGCGTGCGCTTCTCGGTGCTGGAGACGCCGGGTCACACGCCGGAGGGGATCTCCATCCTGGTGTACGACCTGCAGCGCCATCCCCAGCGGCCCCATGCCGTGCTCACGGGCGACACCCTGTTCATCGGTGACGTGGGCCGACCTGATCTCATGGCATCCAAGGGGATGACCGCCGAGGAGCTGGCCCGGATGATGTACCGCTCGCTCCACGACAAGCTCCTGGCGCTCCCCGACGAGACCCTGGTCTATCCGGCCCACGGCGCCGGCTCCATGTGCGGGAAGAACCTGAGCACCGACACCGTCTCCACCATCGGGGCCCAGCGGCGCGCCAACCCGGCGCTGCGGCCCATGAGCGAGGAGGAGTTCGTCCGGATGGTGACCGAGGATCAGCCACCTGCCCCGGCCTACTTCCCCTTTGATGCCGAGCTCAACCGGCGGATGCGGCCCACCCTGGACGAGAGCCTCCGGCGCTCGCTGCGCCCCCTGTCCCTGGATCAGGTCCTGGAACGCCGCGGCGAGGGGGCCCAGATCCTGGACGTCCGCGACCCGGACGCCTTCGCCGCCGGCCATCTGGCCGGGAGCATCAACATCGGACTGGGGGGGAAGTACGCCACGTGGGCGGGGACCGTCCTGTCCCGGGAGCGTCCCATCGTTCTGGTGGCCGATCCCGGCCGGGAGGCGGAGGCCGCCATGCGCCTCGGGCGCATCGGCTTCGATCACGTGGACGGCTACCTGCAGGGAGGGCCTGAAACGCTCACCGCCCGTCCGGCGGAGGTCCGCCGCAACGAGCGGATCGACAGCGCCGAGCTGCGGCGCCGTCTGGGTGGCGACGCCCCGCCGCTGGTCCTGGACATCCGCGCCGCCGGTGAGCGGGCCTCAGGGGCGATCCCCGGCAGCCTGCACATCCCCCTGGCCCAGCTCATGGACCGGCGCGGTGAGATCCCGGCCGGGCGATCCGTGGTCATCCACTGCGCCAGCGGCTACCGGTCGTCCATCGCGGCGAGCCTGCTGGCGGCCGCCGGGCAGGAGGGTTTGAGCGACCTCGCCGGCGGCTACCAGGGGTGGGAGCGGACGGCCGGGGCCGCCCGCTCCGCGTCCTGATCCGGTCTCAGGCGCCTCCGCCGCCCCGGGAGCCCGAGCTCCAGCGCTCCACCTGGCGCGCGGCGGCGTCGCGTCCGCCCAGGCCGAAGGCCAGGGCGGCGGCCACGGCCACGGCGCCCAGCAGGAGTCCGAAGGCCAGGTTGATGATCTCCTCGGCCAGACCCATCTCCCGCAGGGCCATGGCCCCGGCCAGGACCAGGATGGAGACCCGGGCCGCGGTGGCCAGCAGGGCGCGCTCCGGCGGCTGGCTGGCGCCGATGACACGGGCGGCCAGGTTGGCCAGGTAGAGGCCGAAGCCGAAGATCACCAGCCCCAGGAGGACGTGTCCACCGAACTCGGCGAAGCGCACCAGCAGGTCGGCCAGGGCCTCCATCTGCAGCCGGCGGGCTGCCTCGATGCTGGCGAAGAAGAGGGCCACCACCAGCACCAGGCTGCCGACGATCTGGGAGGGCGTGGCCTGGCCCGGGCGCACCGCCTGCCCCAGGCCCAGATGTCCCAGGATGTTGTCGAATCCCAGGCGCGCCAGCAGATCCCGGGCCAGTCCGGCCACGAAGCGTCCGGCCAGGTAGGCGATGCCCAGGATGAGGGCCGCGCCCAGCACGGCCGGGATGGCCTGGAGCATGGTGTTGAGCATCTGGCCGGCCGGCTCGGAGATCCCGGCCAGCTGCAGGGCGTCCAGGGCGGCAATGGCCACCGGGATCAGGATCAGGGCGTAGACCAGCAGGCCGGCCAGCCCCGAGAGGCCCTGGCCTCCCACGACGCTGTCCACGCCAGTGGCGCCGCCCAGCCGGTCCACGCCGGCGGCTCGCAGCAGGTTGGTCACCACCTGGCGCACGATGCGTGCAGCCAGCCAGCCCACGGCCATGATGAGGGCGGCGGCCAGCAGGTTGGGGGCGAAGCCCAGGAGCTGGCCCAGCATGGTCTGCAGCGGCTGCAGCAAGCCTTCCAGGGCCAGCGCATCCAGCACCAGGGGCAGGAACAGGAGGAGCACCAGCCAGTACATGGCCCCGGCGATGGACCGGGACACGCCGGCCACCGGAGCCGCTCCGGCATCCTCGCTTTCCCCGAGACGCTCGTCCAGCCGCGCCGCCTCCAGGAGCCGGGTGAGGGCCAGGCGCACCACCATGGCCACCAGCAGGGCCACCCCCAGCAGCAAGCCGGCGCTCAGGAGCCGGGGCAGGTACTCCATGATGCTGCCGAGCATGCGGTTGAGGGGGTCCGCCACCATGAGCAGCCCCAGGGCGTTGAAGAAGGCCATGAGGCCGAACAGCATCACAAGGTAGTAGACGCCCCGGGCCACCCAGCGCTCCGAGTCCACCTCGGCCTCGCCACTCTGCCCCGTCACCCACCGGTGGATGCGATCGTCGATGTGGGTGCGCCTGAGGGCGCCCCGGGTGGCGGCGGCCAGGATGAGGGCGACGAGCCAGAAGCCCAGGAGGATGGCCAGGGCTGCCGCCAGCCGGGGCAGGTACCCGGTGGCGGCCTGGCTCAGGGTCTCCCACAGTTGCCGGGCTAGGTCTTCCATGTCTGCCTCCCTTCAGAATGGATGCGTGGCCTGGTGCAGGATCCCAGTTGATGGGGCACCACTTTACCGGCGCCGCGCCGCTCCGCGCAATGCAGGCCTGGATCGCAGTGGTGCCGCGGGCTCTGGATCAGGCCTCTGCCGCCCGCCTCACCGCGGCCAGGAGCTCTCCGGGACGGTAGGGCTTCTGGATGAAGTGGGAGACCAGGCCCCTGGGGAAGCGGCGCAGGACGTCGTGCTCGGGGTAGCCGCTGGTGACCAGGATGCGGATGCCGGGGACGGCCTGGGCGAGCCCGATGGCCGCCTGGACCCCATCCATGTCGGGCATGGTCAGGTCCAGCACCACCAGGTCCACGGGCGGGGAGGTGGCGCGAGCCGCCTCCAGGGCCAGCCGTCCGCCCGTGGCCGTCCTGACCTGGTAGCCGGCCTGGGACAGGACGGAGCGCACCAGATCCCGCACCAGCTCCTCATCGTCCACCACCAGGACGGTGAGCGGGCGCCCGGTCTGCCTGGGAGCGGCGGGAGGGGCCACCGCGGCTGCCTCGCCGGCGGGGCGTCCGGCCTCGGGCTGCCGGCCCACGGGCAGGACCACCCGGAAACGCGTCCCCTCGCCAGGCCTGGTGTCCAGGAACACGGTGCCGCGGTGCCCGCGCACGATCCCCATCAAGGCCGCCAGGCCCAGTCCGCGTCCGGTGAACTTGGTGGTGAAGAACGGGTCGAAGATGCGGGACCGCACCTCCTCCGTCATGCCGGCGCCGTCGTCGGCCACCTCCAAAAAGACGTACTCGCCCGCTGGCAGCTCCTCCTTCACCACCGCCCGGTCCAGGTCCCCCGGCGCAAGCCGCGTGCGGCCCACGCGGATCGTCACCGTTCCCCCGCGCTTCTCCAGGGCCTCCGAGGCGTTGATCACCAGATTCATGACCACCTGGCGTAGCTGGGCGGGGTCGCCGTCCACCGCCGGCAGCCCTGGTGCCCTCTGCCAGTCCAGGGTGGTGCCGCCGGACAGGGAGGCCTTCAGCAGGAGCAGGGTCTCCTGCACCAGGTCGGAGAGGTCCACGCGCTGGCGCTGGATGCGGCTGCGGCCCGCGTAGGCCAGGAGCCGGCTGGTGAGCTCCGCGGCCCGCAGGCCGGCGGTCTCCACCTGCTCCAGCAGGTCCCGGAGGGGCGAGGGGGAAGTCGCCTTTTCCTTGGCCAGCCCCGCGTTGCCCAGGATGCCCATGAGAAGGTTGTTGAAGTCGTGGGCGATCCCGCCGGCCAGAACGCCGATGCTCTCCAGCTTCTGGGTGTGCTGGAGCTGGAGCTGAAGCCGCTGCTGCTCCGCCTCCACGTGCATGCGCTCCAGCTCTGCCGCCGCCCGGGCGGCAAAGATCTTGAGGGTGGATTCCACCA
>JBFGDW010000018.1:0-21728 GCA_041580435.1 Candidatus Polarisedimenticolia bacterium
CAGGACAAGATCGACCAGATGACCATTGCTCGCCCCGGCGCGCCCCGCAAGAGCGCCTGAGATCTCATCGTGGTCGACGAGACGCCGCCCCAGCCTCCGCCTCCGCCCAAGGAGAAGCCGCCGGATCCCATGCTGGCGCCGGTGCCGTCCCGGGCCGTGGATCGACTGCGGGGGCAGATGCCCGGCCGGGTCGGCGATCCCCACTACTTCGCCGGCGAGGTGACACTGACCGTGGAGCCGGCGCACCTGCTGGAGGTCTGCCGGTATCTCAGGGACGACCCGGAGTGCCGCTTCGAGCTCCTGGCGGACCTGACCGGTGCCGATTTCCCCGACCGCGAGAAGCGCTTCCAGGTGGCGTATCACCTGGCCTCGGTGGCCCACACCGCCCGCCTGCGGCTGAAGACCGCCGTGGCCGAGGGGGAGGAGATCCCCAGCGTGACCCCCGTGTGGCCCGGGGCCGACTGGTTCGAGCGGGAGGTCTTCGATCTGTTCGGGGTCCGGTTCGCCGGGCATCCGCGCCTGGTGCGGATCCTCATGCCTGACGACTGGGTGGGGTACCCCTTGCGGAAGGACTACCCGCTCCCCGGCTTCCCGGAGCAGCACATCCGCTACCGTACCGCCGACGTGACCCGCCGGGCCTACGTGGACATCTCGTGGAAGGCCGCGGGGGAGAAGGCCGCCGCCATCGTGCAGAAATACAAGGGACAGCTTCCCACGCCGGAGGCCTCTCCACACGTCCCCATCAAGACCGTCGGCTCCAAGGAGTAGCCCGGGTGTTCCGCACCGAGCAGATGGAGATCAACATGGGGCCCCAGCACCCGTCCACCCACGGCGTGCTGCGCATCAAGCTCCGGCTGGACGGTGAGCGGGTGGTGGACTCGTGGCCGGTGATCGGTTACCTCCACCGGGGCATCGAGAAGCTGGCCGAGTCCCGGGAATACATCAAGATCACCCCCTACACCGATCGCACCGACTACGTGAACGCCATGAGCGGAAACCTGGCCTACCTGGGCGCGGTGGAGAAGCTGTGCGGCATCCAGGTGCCCGAGAAGGCCCACTACATCCGCGTCATCATGGTGGAGCTGAACCGAATCGCCTCCCACCTGCTCTGGCTGGGGACCCACGCCCTGGACCTGGGGGCCATGTCCATCTTCCTGTACGGGTTCCGGGAGCGTGAGATGATCCTGGACCTGTTCGAAGCCTACTGTGGCGCCCGTCTCACCTACAACGCCTTCCGCATCAGCGGCGTCCCGGCGGACCTGCCGCCGGGCTGGGCCGAGGAGTGCCGCGGGTTCCTGCGTCTCTTCCGGGAGCGCCACCGGGAGTACGAGCAGATCCTCACCAAGAACCGCATCTGGCTGCGGCGGACCAAGGGCGTGGGCGTCATGGATGCCGAGCAGTGTCTGGCCCTGTCGGTGACGGGACCGGTGCTGCGCGCCGCCGGAGTGGCCCGGGACCTGCGCAAGGACGAGTCCTACGCCATCTACGATCGCCTGGACTTCGAAGTGCCGCTGGCCCAGGCGGGCGACACCTACGCCCGCTACGAGGTCCGGATGGCCGAGATGCTCCAGTCGGCCCGCATGGTGGAGCAGTGCCTGGACCAGATGCCGGCCGAGGGTGACCTCATGAGCATGAAGGGGCGCAAGATGCGCCCCAAGAAGGACGAGGAGGTCTACTTCGCCATCGAGGGGCCGCGGGGCGAGCAGGGGGTCTACCTCATCTCCGACGGCACCGACCGGCCCTACCGCTGCAAGCTGCGGAACTCCTCCTTCGCCAACCTGCAGGCCCTGGCCCCCATGATCCAGGGCGAGCTGGTGGCCGACGTGGTGGCGGTCATCGGGACCCTGGACATCGTCCTGGGCGACTCGGACCGGTAGGCAGCCGTGAGCGCCGAACTCATCACGAACCTGGTCCTCATCACCGTGAAGATCGGGGTGGTGCTCACCCTGGTGGCCCTGGCGGTGCCTCTCATGATCCTCATGGAGCGCAAGATCATCGGCTTCATGCAGGCGCGCATCGGCCCCAAGCGGGTGGGACCCTCGGGGGTGCTGCAGACCATCGCTGACGGCCTCAAGCTCCTCCTCAAGGAGGACATCATCCCGGACAAGGCCGACAAGACGGTGTTCCGCCTGGCGCCACTCATCATCTTGATCCCGGCGTTCGTGGCCTTTGCCGTCATTCCCTTCTCGGGCACGTCGGTGACCATCCTGGGGCAGGAGATCACCCCCTGGATCACCGATGTGAACATCGGGCTGCTGTTCGTCATCTCCATCTCGTCGGTGGGAGTGTTCGGCATCGTCCTGGGCGGCTGGGCGTCCAACTCCAAGTACCCACTGCTGGGAGGGCTGCGCTCGGCGGCCCAGATGGTGTCCTACGAGGTGCCCCTGGGGCTGGCCCTGGTGGGCGGCCTCATGTGGGCCGGCACCGCCTCCATGGTGGGGATCGTGGAGGCCCAGCGCCAGGCGGGTCTGTGGTTCTTCGTCCCCCAGGTGGCGGGCGTGCTCATCTATTTCATCGCCGGCGTGGCCGAGACCAACCGGGCACCCTTCGATCTGCCCGAGGCGGAGACCGAGCTGGTGTCCGGGTTCCACACCGAGTACTCGGGGATGCGTTTCGGCCTGTTCTTCATCGCCGAGTACGCCAACATGATCGTGGTTTCGGCGGTGGCCACCACTCTCTACTTCGGCGGCTGGCTGCGCCCGTTCCCCAGCGTGGAGGCCCTGGCCTTCCTGGACATCTTCAACTTCATCTTGCCCGGGGCCTGGGGCCCTTTCCTGTCGGGGATCTTCTGGTTCATAGTGAAGGTGTCGGCCTTCATCTTCATCTACTACTGGATCCGGGCCACCTTCCCCCGCTACCGTTACGACCAGCTCATGGCCGTGGGGTGGAAATGGCTGCTTCCCCTCTCCCTGGCCAACATCCTTGTGACCGGCGTGCTGCTCCTGTGGCTGCAGCCCGCGCCGGCCTAGCCGGAGTCCCGCCGTGATCGACTTCTTCAAGAACCTCACCCTCTGGGAGCTCTGGCAGGGCATGGCGGTGGTGATCCGCAACCAGTTCCGCAAGAAGGTGACGGTCCACTATCCCAGGGAGCGGATCGAGCTGCGGCCCAGGTTCCGGGGCGTGCCCCGGCTGCGCTACCACCCCGAGAGTGGCGAGGAGCTGTGCATCTCCTGCCTCATGTGCGAGCAGATCTGCCCCGATGATTGCATCGCCATCGAGTGGGAGAAGCCGCCGGGAAGCAAGGGGCGCATCCTGAAGAGCTTCATCATCGATTACCAGCGGTGCTGCCTGTGCGGCTTGTGCGTCGATCCCTGCCCCACCAAGCCGCTCACCGCCATTTACATGAGTCACGACTTCGAGCTGGCGGGCTACGATCGCCAGGATCTGGTCACCGGGCGCAAGGAGCTCCACGAGGGGCGCCCGGTGACGGTCTATACCCGGTAGGACCATGGCCTTGCTCTTCTACATCCTGGCGCTGGTGACCCTGGTCTCGGCCTTCATGGTGGTGACCCGCCCCAACGCGGTTCACTCGGCCTTGTGGCTGGTGCTCACCTTCTTCGCCGTGGCCGGGCTCTTCATCCTGCAGGGGGCCGAGTTCATCGCCGCGGTGCAGGTCCTGGTCTACGCCGGTGGGATCATGGTGCTGTTCCTGTTCGTCATCATGCTGGTCAACATCGAGACCGTGGCGGGCTTCGTCCGCTCCCCGCGGCGACTGGCCGGCGCCGTCACCCTGTCGGTGCTCATGGTGGCCACGGTGGGTGCGGTGGTGGCCTACGCCGAGCCCCAGGCGGTGGTGGGCATCCCCACCGGGGGGCTGCGGCCCGTCTCCCCTGGCCCCTCCCTGGTGGAGGGCGTGCCCGTGGGGAACCTGGAAGCGGTGGGGATGGAGCTCCTGACCACCTACCTGCTGCCTTTCGAGCTGGTGTCGGTGGTGCTGCTGGTGGCCATCATCGGAGCCATCGTCCTCTGCCGGCGGGATCTCTAGGAGACGCCATGGGCCTGGGCGAGATCACGATGGCGCACTGGGTGATCCTGAGCCTGTTGCTGTTCGGCATCGGCGTGGTGGGGGTCCTGACCCGGCGCAATGCCATCATCATCATGATGTCCATCGAGCTGATCCTGAACGCGGCCAATATCAACTTCGTGGCGTTCAGCGGCCAGATCGCCGCCGCGGCGGGCCAGCCCAACTACGTGGGGCAGATCTTCTCCGTGTTCATCATCGCCGTGGCGGCCGGCGAGGCCGCCATCGGCCTGGCCATCGTCATCTCCCTCATGCGCAGTCGAGAGTCCATCAACGTGGACGAGATCGACCTGATGAAGGGCTGATCCGTGCTGTCCTCCCTGTGGCTCATCCCGCTCCTGCCCCTGGCCGGCTTCCTGGTCAACGGGTTGCTGGGCGCCCGCTTCCTGACCAAAAAGGTGGTCGCGGCGGTGGCCTGCGGGATGGTCCTGATGGCCTTCATCCTCAGCGTGGGCGCCGTCTGGCAGCTCAACGATGCCGACGCCATGGCCCGGCTGGCGGCCTCCCCGCCGCCCGGGGTGGAGGTGGACCTCGCCGGCAAGCGGTACGAGGTCTCCCTGTGGTCCTGGCTGGCGGCGGGCCAGGCCCGGGCCGCTTCGGGCGAGACGTTCGACCTCCGGCTGGACTGGGGCTATCAGCTGGATCCGCTCTCCTCGGTGCTGCTCCTGGTGGTCACCGGCGTCGGCTTCCTGATCCACGTCTACAGCATCGGCTACATGGAGCACGAGGAGGGCTACGCCCGCTTCTTCGCCTACCTGAACCTGTTCATGGCCATGATGCTGGTACTGGTGCTGGGCGCCAACTTCCTGGTGATGTTCGTGGGGTGGGAAGGGGTGGGGCTGTGCTCCTACCTGCTCATCGGCTTCTTCTACGACCGGCCTTTCGACCTGAAGAGCGGGCTGACGTGCGCTGATGCCGGCCGCAAGGCATTCATCGTCAACCGGATCGGTGACTTCGGCTTCATGCTGGGAATGCTCCTGATCCTGGTGACCTTTGGCAGCCTGGATTTCTCCACCGTGTCCGAGCTGGCCGCCACCGCGGGGCCGTCGCTGCCGGCGGTGCTGTTCACCGCCATGGGTCTGCTCCTCTTCGTGGGCGCCACGGGCAAGTCGGCCCAGATCCCGCTCTACGTGTGGCTCCCTGACGCCATGGCCGGCCCGACGCCCGTCTCGGCCCTCATTCACGCCGCCACCATGGTCACCGCGGGCGTCTACATGGTCTGCCGCACCAGCGCCCTCTACATCCACTCGCCCACGGCCATGGCGGTGGTGGCCATCATCGGGGCGGCCACGGCCGTGTTGGCCGCCCTCATGGGACTGGCCCAGAACGACATCAAGAAGGTGCTGGCCTACTCCACCGTGAGCCAGCTGGGCTACATGTTCCTGGCCGCCGGTGTGGGCGCCTATGCCGCCGCCGTGTTCCACCTCATGACCCATGCGTTCTTCAAGGCCCTGCTCTTCCTGGGGGCAGGATCGGTGATCCACGCCCTGTCGGGGGAGCAGGACATCCGGAAGATGGGTGGCATGCGCTTCCTCACTCCCATCACGTTCTTTGTCATGTTCGTGGCCACGCTGGCCATCGCGGGGGTGCCGGGGCTGTCGGGCTTCTTCTCCAAGGACGAGATCCTCTGGAAGAGCTTCGGCTACGGCGAGGCGGCCGGGTTCCACGGCCACCCGCTGCTGTGGGCCGCAGGGGCCTTCGCCGCGGGCCTCACGGCCTTTTACATGTTCCGGCTGGTCTTCCTGGTGTTCTGGGGTGAAGGGCGCATGGACAGCGAGACCCGGCACCATGCCCACGAGTCGCCCTGGGTCATGCTGGCCCCCCTGTGCATCCTGGCGGTGCTGTCGGTGGTGGGTGGGTACGTGGGGGTGCCCCACGCCCTGGGCGGCGCCAACCATATCGAGACCTACCTGGAGCCGTCCTTTGCGGCGGCCCACGGCGCCGGCGGGCACGGCGAGGCGAGCGGCCACCAGGCGGCCCTGCAGGCCCACCCGGGTGTCGTCCACGCGGAGGCGGCGGCACCGTCGGGAGGCGGTCATGGGAGCGGCGGGGAGCACGGGCCGATCCCGCCCATCGAGTACGCCCTCATGGCCACCTCGGTGGGAATCGCCCTGGTGGGGATCTTCCTGGCCTGGCTGTTCTACGTGCGCCGGCCGTCTCTCCCCGGGCAATTTGCCCGCGCCGCGGGCCCCCTGTACCGGCTGGTGGCCGAGAAGTTCTACGTGGACGAGCTGTACGCCATGACGGTGCTGGCGGGGTTCTACGCCGCCACGCGCATCTCAGACTGGTTCGATCGGCGCATCGTGGACGGGCTGGTCAACCTGGCCCGCCACGTCACCGTGGCCTCGGCCCACGTGTCCGCCTTCTTTGACAAGTACGGAGTGGATCTGGCCGTGAACGCCGCCGGCTGGATCACCAAGGGTTTCCACCTGCTCTCCCGCCGCCTGCAGACGGGGCTGGTACAGAGCTACGCCGCGGCCATGGTCTTCGGCGTCTTCCTGCTGGTGAGCATCTACCTGCTCATGTTCGGCGCAAGCTAGGACGAAAGGGGCAAGGAGTCGAAATGCTGTTCACGGGGATTCTCTCCACAATCACCTACATCCCGCTGGTGGGGGCCCTGATCCTGCTGGCCTTCCCGGGCAGCAAGAAGAAGGCCATCGCCTACTTCGCCACGTTCGTGGCCGCTGTGGACTTCCTGGTGTCCCTGCCCCTGTTCTTCGCCACGCCGGCGTCGGCGCCGGGCCTGTTCACCAGCTGGGGCGACTTCAACTTCGTGGAGGACGTGGCCTGGATCCCGTCCATCGGCGTGCGCTACATCTTCGGCGCCGACGGCATCTCGGCCTTGCTCATCCTCCTGACCACCCTGCTGGGCCTCATCGCCATCCTCAGCTCCTGGAGCGCCATCACCGAGCGGGTCAAGGAGTACTACATCTTCATGCTCATCCTGCAGACGGGCATGCTGGGTGTGTTCTGCTCCCTGGATTTCTTCCTGTTCTACGTGTTCTGGGAGGTCATGCTGGTCCCCATGTACTTCCTCATTGGCATCTGGGGAGGGGCCCGGCGGCTCTATGCCACCATCAAGTTCTTCCTGTACACCCTGGCCGGGTCGGTTCTCATGCTCCTGGGGATCCTGGCCATCTACTTCTACGTGGGACAGGGGACCTTCGACGTCCGCATCCTGGTCACGGCCCTGGCCGGCGACACCACGGCGGTCTGGGCCAACATCGCCTGGTGGGTCTTCCTGACCTTCTTCATCGGCTTCGCCATCAAGGTACCCATGGTCCCGTTTCACACCTGGCTGCCGGACGCCCACGTTGAGGCGCCCACCGCCGGCTCGGTGATCCTGGCGGGCGTCCTGCTCAAGATGGGCACCTACGGCTTCGTCCGCTTCAGCCTGCCCCTCATGCCCGGGACGTCCTGGGAATTCGCCGAGTTCCTGCTGTGGCTCAGCGTCGTCGGCATCATCTACGGCGCGCTGGTGGCCATGGCCCAGCGGGACTGGAAGAAGCTCATCGCCTACTCATCGGTGAGCCACCTGGGCTTCGTCATGCTGGGGATCTTCGCCTACAACGAGAACGGTATCAACGGCGGCTTGCTGCAGATGATCAACCACGGGCTGTCCACGGGCGCCCTCTTCCTCATCGTGGGCATCATCTACGAGCGCCGCCACACCCGCGAGCTGTCCGAGTACGGCGGCCTGTCCAAGGTCATGCCGGTGTTCGCCGTCATGTTCATGATCTTCACCCTGTCATCCATCGGCATGCCGGCGCTCAACGGGTTCATTGGCGAGTTCACCATCCTGGCCGGGGCCTTCCAGATCGTGCCCGCTCTGGGCGGGAAGATCTTTGCCGTCCTGGGCGCCACGGGCATCGTCCTGGGAGCCGCCTACATGCTCTGGCTGTACCAGCGCACCATGTTCGGCACCATCGATAACCCGGCCAACGAGAACCTGAAGGACCTCAACGGGCGTGAGTGGGCCTACCTGGTCCCCCTGGTGGTGCTCTGCTTCTGGATCGGCCTGTATCCCAAGCCGTTCTTTGCCATGCTGGAGCCGGCCACCGCCAAGCTCACGGCATCCCTGGACGCTCGCCGGCCGGCGGCCTACGCCTGGGAAGGGACGTCGGTGCTGCCCGACCCGGCCCGCCCTGAGGCCGGGGCGCCGGACTCCCCGGCGGAGCCGGTGGCCACCGCCCAGGCGGAGAGCCGCTGACCCATGGACGGCTTCTTCTTCCAGGCCGGCGACCTGAGGGTCATCGGGCCCGAGCTGGCACTGGTGGTGCTGGCCATGCTGGCCCTGGTGCCCGACCTGGTCACCCGCCGGCGTGGGAAGCTGGCCGCCCACCTGTCCATCGTGGCGGCGGTGATGGCCCTGGCCGGCGTGGTGCAGTTGTGGACGTCCGGCGGTGGCGAGGTGGTCACGGCCTTCTCAGGGACGTTCGTCCTGGACCGTTTCGCCCTGTTCTTCAAGGTGGCCTTCCTGCTGTCCGCCGTCCTGTCCATGGGGATGTCGGTCCGCCTGCTGGATCACGATGGCGCCCAGGCGGGGGAGTACTACGCGCTCCTCCTGTTCGCCACCGTGGGCATGATGTTCATGGCCTCGGGGATGGACATCCTGGTGATCTGGCTGGGCCTGGAGCTCATGTCCCTGTCCAGCTACGTCCTGTGCGGCTTCCTCAAGGAGAATCGCAAGTCGGCCGAGTCGGCCCTCAAGTACTTCCTCCTGGGCGCCTTCAGCTCGGGTATCCTGCTGTACGGGGCCTCGCTCATCTACGGATCCACCGGCTCCACCTACCTGCCCGCCATTCGCCAGGCCCTGGACGCCGGCCTGGAGACCGGTCCGCTCTTCCACCTGGGCGTGGTGCTGCTGGTGGCGGGCTTTGGCTTCAAGGTGGCGGCGGTGCCGTTCCACCAGTGGGCGCCGGACGTGTATGAGGGGGCGCCCACCGGGATCACGGCCTTCATCTCCACCGGGAGCAAGGCGGCTGCCTTCGCGGCCATGCTGCGGATCTTCGGCACAGGACTGTGGAGCGGCGACGTGGCCGCCGTGTGGGTTCCCCTGGTGGTCATCCTTGCGGCGGCCTCCATGATCCTGGGCAACGTGGCGGCCCTGCTCCAGGACAACGTCAAGCGCATGCTGGCCTACTCCTCCATCGGCCACGCCGGCTATATCCTCATGGGCCTGGTGGCGCTGGGGGCGGAGACCAGCCTTCAGGGCGGGGCCCTGCGGGGCAGCGCCGGCGACCTGTTTCGCTTCGCCACCGCCTCGGTCCTGGTCTACGCCCTGGTCTACACCTTCACCAACGTGGGAGCGTTCGGCATCGTGGCCGCCCTGCGCCGCAGCGACCGGCCCGGGGAGCGGGTGGCGGACTTCGCCGGCCTGGCCCGGACCAACCCGTGGCTCGCCTTCGCCATGCGGGTCTTCCTGCTGTCCCTGGCCGGCATCCCGGCCACCGCCGGGTTCATCGGCAAGTGGTACCTGTTCGGGGCGGCGGTGCGGGCCGACTACGCCTGGCTGGCGGTGGTGGCCGTCCTCATGAGTGTGGTCTCGGCCTACTACTACCTGCGCATCGTGGTGGCCATGTACATGGGTGAGGCGTCTGGGGAGGGCCCGGCGCGGGTGGCGCCGGCCCTGGCCGGGACCCTGGCCGTGGCCCTGATCTTCACCCTGCTCATCGGGCTTTACCCCCAGCCGTTCGTGAACCTGGCCGCCCAGGGTGCGGCCCAGTTCCAGGGGCTGGCCTGGGGCGGCTGAGGGCGGAAAGAGAGGGTTTCGCAGTGGGTCCACGCTCCCCGTGGGGGGGTGGCAAGGCCCAAATCGGTTTGCTAGGATCCGCCGCCCGCCAGAGGCCGCACGGCCCGGGGTGGCGGCGGCCAATAAGGCGCAACGGAATCCAGAAACAGCAGCGAGCAGGGAGGAAGCCCAAGCCCGACTCGAGATCCGAGACGCTGAGACAGCTGGGCCCCTACATGGGGATCGGCTGGATGCTCGCCGTCTCCGTGGTCATCGGGACGCTCGGCGGGGTCTACGCCGACCGCAGGCTGGGAACGACCCCCTGGCTGACGCTGCTGGGGATCGCGCTGGGGATGGCGGCTGGCTTCACCGGGGTGTTCCGGACGCTGCGGGACGCCGGACGCCCGGCGGAGGACCGGGACGACAGGGAGGGCCGGAAGCGGCCCGACGGGGACGACGAGACGACATGACAGGCACGGCGGAGACCAACGGCGGGCCGACCCCTGGGGCGCTGCAGGCGCCAGGCCGGGGGTTTCTGCTGTCGGCGGCCCTCATCCTGGCGTGCGGCATCCTGGCGGTGCTGGCAGCGGGCTGGATGGAACTGGGCCCGGGCGTGCGCCGGGGTTTGGCCTGGGGTGTGGCCGTGCCCGCGCTGGGCAGCCTGTCCTGGCTGGTTCCCCTGCGCCTGACAGCCAGGCGGGGTGGCAACACCTTCCTGGCGGCGCTGGTGGGTGGCCTGGCCTTCCGGATGGTGCTGTACGGCGGCGCCCTGGTGCTGGCCCTGCGCGCCGGCGCCCACCTGGGCACCCTCCTGGTGGCTCTCTTCATCTTCCATCTGGCCTACCAGGTGGCGGAGATCGTCGCCGTTCACCGGGGGCGCCGGAGCGGTCCGGCGAGCGGCGTGACGCGGGCCGCAGCGGCAGCCGCCCTGGCGGTGGCACTCACCCTGGGGGGAGGCACCGGCCAGGCGGAAGCGGCTGGCGGCAAGAAGACGGACTCCCACGGCGAGGCTGCCCACGGCGGCGACCATGGCGACGAGGAGCACGGCTTCGATGTCCTGCACCACATCATCGACAGCCACGAGATCGAGCTGCCCTGGGGCGTGGTTCACCTCCCCCAGAACTGGATGGTGGGCGGGATCGACATGGCGCCCACCAAGCACGTGGTGTGGGTCTGGATCGCAGCCCTGCTGACGCTGGTGTTCGTGCTGGCGGGCAAGCGGAGTACCGGCATGGTTCCCCGGGGCCTGGGCAATGCCCTTGAGACCGTGGTGGTGTTCATCCGCGACGAGGTGGCCCGTAAGAACATCTCCCACCACGCCGACCGCTTCACCCCCTATCTGTGCAGCCTGTTCTTCTTCATCCTGTTCTGCAACCTGGCGGGCCTGGTCCCGTACGGAGCCACGGCCACCGGCAACCTCAACGTCACTGGCGGCCTGGCCCTCTTGTCCATGATCATGATCCAGGGGGCCGGCCTGCGTGAGAACGGGCTGGTGGCCCACCTGAAGGCGCTGTGTCCAATCCCCGACGGCGTGCCCCTCTGGCTCCTGCCGCTGTACGTTCCCATCATCATCGCCGTGGAGGTGGTGGGCATCTTCGCCAAGCCCATTGCCCTGGCCCTGAGGCTCTTCGCCAACATGACGGCGGGCCACGTGGTCATCCTGTCGCTTTTGGGCCTCATCTTCATCCTGCAGACCCACTTCGTGGTTCCCGTCTCGGTGGGCTTCGCCCTGTTCATTTACTGCCTGGAGGTCTTCGTCGGCTTCGTCCAGGCCTACATCTTCACCATGCTGACGGCTCTCTTCATCGGGATGTCGCAGCATCCGGCACACTAGGAGGAGTTGGACAATGGAGCCACTCGGTCTCGCATACCTCTCGGCAGGCATCGGCGCTGGCCTGGTCACCATCGGTGCCGGCCTGGGCATTGGCAAGCTGGCGGCGGCGGCCATGGAGGGCTCGGCCCGCCAGCCCCAGTCCGCCGGTGACATCCGGACCTCCATGATCATCGTCACGGCCTTCATCGAGGGCGTGGCGCTGTTTGGCGAGGCCATCTGCATCCTGCTGGCCATCAAGGCGTAGGCCCGGCCCAACCGAGGAAGTCACCATGCTTATCCAGCCCGAGCCCGGTCTTGCCATCTGGACCATCGTCACCTTCTTGCTGCTGGTCTTCATTCTGGGCAAGTTCGCCTGGAAGCCCATGCTGGCCATGCTGGCCGAGCGTGAGCGGACCATCCAGGAGGGCGTCGAGGAGGCCCGCCGCGCCAAGGCCGACTCGGAGGCCATGATGGAGAAGAACCGGGCCCTGCTGGCCGACGCCCGCAACCAGGCCAACGAGCTGCTGGAGCGCTCGCGCCAGGACGCCGAGCGGCGCCGGGCCGACGTGGCCCAGAAGGCCCGGGAGGAGGCCGAGGCGCTTCTTGCGCGCAGCCGCGAGGAGATCGAGCGCCAGAAGCGCATGGCCATCCGCGAGCTGCGATCCGAGGCCGCGGACCTGGCCATCGAGGCGGCCAGCCGCGTGGTGGGGCGCAGCCTGGACGGCGACACCCAGCGGCGGCTGGTGGACGAGTACTTCCAGTCCCTCCCCGAGAAGGGCGCCGGAGCCAGCTAGCCCAGCCCGCCGGCCAGGGCGGCGCAGGCCCGGTCGATCCCCGCGGCATCCACGTCGCGGTGGGTGACCATCCGGATCTGGCGCCCGGACACGGCCATCACCAGGATCCCCGCCGCCGCCAGGTGATTCACCACCTCGGCGGCGGGGCGCTCGCCCGTCTCGGCCACCACGATGTTGGTCTCCACCTCGCCGGGCTGGATGCCGTACCCGGCGCCGGCCGCCGCCTCGGCCAGGAGGCGGGCGCGGCGGTGGTCGGCGGCCAGCAAGGGTGGAGACTCCTCCAGGGCCACCAGCCCGGCGGCGGCCAGCACGCCGGCCTGGCGCCAGCCACCACCCAGTCGCTTGCGCACGCGCCGGGCCTCCTGGATGAACCGGGCCGGTCCGGCCAGGAGGGATCCCACCGGCGCCCCCAGCCCCTTGGACAGAGAGACCATGACCGAATCGGCCGGCGCCGCCAGCTCGGCCACGGAGCAGTCCAGGGCGGCGGCGGCATTGAAGAGGCGCGCTCCATCCAGGTGCAGGGGGATGGCGTGGCGGCGGGCCACCTGCCCGAGAGCCGCCATCGGGGCGGAGGGAACCACCCTCCCACCCCACATGTTGTGGGTGTTCTCCACGATGATGAGGCCGGTGGTGGCCACGTAGTAGGGACCATTGCGTATGGCCGCCTCCACGCGGTCGGGGTCGGGCAGTCCGCGGCGGGTCGGAACGGCGCGGGGCAGCACGCCCGAGATCACCGCCATGGCGCCCAGCTCCCAGTCCAGGGGATGGGAGCGGTCGTCCAGGATCACCTCCTGCCCCGGCCGCGTCCAGACGGCGATGGCGATCTCGTTGGCCATGACCCCCGACACGCAGAACAGCGCGGCCTCCTTGCCCAGCAGGCCAGCGGCGTGCTCCTCAAGCCGGCAGACGGTGGGGTCCTCGCCGAACAGATCGTCACCGACCTCGGCCTCGGCCATGGCGCGGCGCATGGCCGGGGAAGGCCGGGTCACGGTGTCGCTGCGCAGATCGACAGGCCAGGCCTGGGGGCGGGATCCCACGGGCGACCTCCTCTGAGACGGGATTATAGGGCCTCGCCCACGCGGGTGAGGTATAATCTGCGGCGGTGGCAGTCGGCTCAACGCCGCCTTTTCCCCGCAATTCACGAAAAAAAGTCCAAGACGGAGGGAACCTGATGCTCCCCGAGTACCGCCCCGAGACGTACGTCGACTTCACGGTGGAGTCCAATCGCAAGGCCCAGGAGAAGGCCCTGCAGGACGTGGGCCGTCAGCTTGGCCGCGAGTTCGACAACTTCATTGCCGGCCGGAAGGTGCGGGCCAAGGGAACCTTCACCTCCATCAACCCGTCGGACCCGAGCCAGGTAGTGGGCGTGTTCCCGGAGCAGGGGGCGGACATCGTGGACTCGGCCATCGCGGCCGCCACCGACGCCTTCCGCTCCTGGCAGCACGTGGATCCGGTGGAGCGGGCGGCGGTCCTGCTCAGGGCGGCCAGCATCATGCGCCGGCGCCGGTTCGAGCTGAACGCCTGGGAGATTTACGAGACGGGCAAGCCGTGGCTCGAGGCCGATGCCGACGTGGCCGAGGCCATCGACTTCTGCGAGTTCTATGCCCGGGAGGCCATCCGCTACGGCGGGCCACAGCCGCTGACTCCCAACCCCGGCGAGTTGCTGCAGCTCCGCTACATCCCGCTGGGCGTGGGGGCCATCATCCCGCCCTGGAACTTTCCCCTGGCCATCCTCTGCGGGATGACCTCGGCCGCGGTGGTGGCCGGCAATGGCGTGGTGCTCAAGCCATCCTCGGATTCGGCGGCCATGGGCGCCCTGTTCATGGAGATTCTCCACGAGGCCGGCCTGCCGCCAGGCGTGGTGAGCTTCATAACCGGGCCCGGGCGGGGGGCGGGAGAGGCCATGGTGCAGCACCCGCGCACCCGCTTCGTGGCCTTCACCGGCTCCAAGGAGGTCGGCCTGCAGATCAACGCCGAGGCGGCCAGGGCGCGGGAGGGCCAGATCTGGATCAAGCGGGCCATCCTGGAGATGGGTGGGAAGGACTTCATCGTGGTGGATGAGGACGCCGACCCGGACCAGGCGGCTGCGGGGATCGTGGCCAGCGCCTTCGGCTTCCAGGGCCAGAAGTGCTCCGCCTGCTCCCGGGCCATCCTCCACGAGAAGATCCACGATGCCGTGCTGGAGCGCGTGGCTGCGGGGGCCAAGAAGCTCACGGTGGGGCCGGCCCGGGATCTGGCCAACGCCATGGGGCCGGTGATCAACGAGGGGGCGTTCAAGAAGATCAACGGCTACATCGAGACGGGCCGCAAGGAGGGGCGCATGGTGGCCGGTGGCGAGGAGGTCCCGGGGAAGGGTTACTTCATCCGCCCCACCGTCTTCGCCGATGTGAAGCCCGAGGCCCGCATCGCTCGTGAGGAAATCTTCGGCCCGGTGCTGGCCGTGCTCAAGGCCCGCGACTTCAACCACGCCCTGGATCTGGCCAACGACACCGAGTACGGTCTCACCGGTGCGGTCTACAGCCGCAACCGGGAGCACCTGGCCCGGGCCCGGCGCGAGGCCCACGCCGGGAACCTCTACCTGAACCGGAAGTGCACCGGCGCCCTGGTGGGGGTCCATCCCTTCGGCGGGTTCAACATGAGCGGCACCGACAGCAAGGCCGGCGGCCGCGACTATCTGATGCTCTTCACCCAGGCCAAGAGCATCGCCGAGGCGCTGTAGCAGGGCCGCGGCAGGCGACGGCTCAGCGGCAGGGGGCAAAGGCGGTCGGGTCGTCCACGCGCTCCGCGAGCCCCGCCTGGCCCCGGTCCCGATAGTGCTCCGCCAGGGAGGCGAGGGCATCGGCGTGGTCCCCCCGGGCCAGGACCAGGCCGACCCCGGGGGTGGGGTCAAGGACGAGGCAGCGCATGGCCTCCAGGGGAAGGAGGCCGTCGGGATCGGAGCAGCCGTACCGGGCGGCTACCCGGGCGCGGCTGGACCGATCCAGCAGGGTCGTGGAGAGGAAGGCCACGCCCCGCTCCCTGAGCCGGGATCGAATCTCCTGGGCGAAAGCGCCGCACCGCCGCTGACCAGGGGTGTCCATCATGATGATGTCGGCGGCCAGCCAGCCCCGTCCTCCGAAGTGGATCATGTAGGCCTTGAGGTTGTTGTCGCCGGCCCCCGCCCCCAGAAGGAACAGCGGCTCGCTGGGCGGGATCATCTCTCCCAGCCGTTCCGCCGCCAGGGCATCCCGGTTGTGGTCCGGGCGGGAGATGGGCCAGTACTTCTGGGCCAGGTTGAAGGAGGGCACGGTGATGGCCAGCACCGCCAGGAGCGCAGCCGGAAGTGCGCCGAGGCTCGCGCCGCCGGCCCACCGGACCGTGGCGCTCCCGCCGCCACCGGCTTCGTTCATCGGCGCCGCGCAGCCGGCCACCAGCAGCAGCCACAGCCCGAAGTAGGCCAGCTCCCAGTGGAAGAGGTACCCCGGCGTCGCCACCGAGAAGAAGGCGGCCCAGGTGACGAAGGTGGCGGTCCCCAGCGGGACCAGGATGCCAGGTGTTTTCTTCCGGACGGCGGGAACAGATGCTCCCCAAGGCCGTGGGAGCCCCAGGCCGAGGAGCAGGGCGAAGAGCGCTGTCAGCGCCAGGCCGGCCGCCATGCTCCAGCCCCCTCCCCGCAGCGGGACCAGGAACTCGGCAAACACCTGAACGGAGCGCTCCCAGAGGCTCTGCAGCGTGGGGACCATGAAGAAGCCTGAACGAAAGAACTCGGTGTCGTTGACGCTGGCCAGGAAGAGCCGGCGGAACTGGGACGGATCCCACAGGCGGTAGTGGATGGCCGGTGCCAGGCCGGTCAGGACCGAAGCGGCCAGGAGATAGCCTCCCAGAGGCTTCACCGCCCGGCGGCCGTCCCGCCAGAGCCACGCCAAGGCGATGGGTGCGGCCACGATGATGTTGGAGACGTGGAAGAGTCCGCCCAGGGCGGTGAAGAGGGCCATGAGACCCAGGGTGCCCCGTGAAGGCGGCCGGTCGCGCCACGCGAACGCCAGCAGGGCCAGGATGGCCCAGAAGTGGCCGGCGAAGTAGGACTGGCCCTCCAGAGCGCGCTCCCAGTGGATGTTGGAAAAGGCGAACAGGATCAGGAGGGCCAGGCTGACCCCAAGGGAGGCGATCCACCGGCGCAGGAAGAGGTAGAGGACCCCGTTGAGCACGCCCGCCATGCATCCAGCCACCACCTGCATGAGCCGGTAGGCGTCGAGGGCGTCGGGCGGGACCAGCCAGGCCAGGGCCCGGGCCAGGCCGTAGATGGCGGGGATGTAGAGGTAGTGCTTGGGGAAGCGGAAGAGGATCTCGGGCGTCCCTGGGTTCTGCAGGGCGTACTCGATCCCCCCGGCGAAGGACACACCGTCGAAGAAGTAGACGTGCTCCGGCAGCGCGAGGTAGACGGCGGCGGTGAGGAGGGCGATGGCGGCCGCCGCGACCAGGGCCGGCGGACGCGCCCTGCGTGTGTGAGCGGTCGTCATGGTGATGGCGTTTCCCGCGCCAGCACGGCGTAGTTGTACCCCTGCGCACGGAGGGCCTCCATCCCGGCGTCGTCGAGATGGCCCACGGAACGGATTTCCTGGCCGGGGAAGGGCCCGATCAGGTGGAGCGGCCGGTACCCGGCCGCCTCGTAGAGGGAACGGGTCAGCCCGTAGCTGAGATCCCCGCCCTGCTTCATCCAGGTGGCGATGAGATCGGGCTCCCAGGACACGACGTAGCCTGGATCCTCCTTGTTGTGGCCCGGGCTGAAGGTGGTGGCCGGCAGGCGGCTGATGCGAGCATCGTTGAGGCCCAGCATGTCGAGGGTTCGCAGGCCGGAGAAGAAGGGAACCTTGCCGGCCGCATCGATGGCCAGGCGGGCGTCGGGATGGGCCTGCCGGAGGTGGCGACCCAGGACGGTCCACATGTCGGTCTTCTCCGTCCCGTAACTGAACCTCTTGTCCAGGAGGAAGGGCGTGCACTGCACGAGCAGGAGCGCCGCGGCGGCGGCGACGGTGCCGGCCGTCTGGACCCGGGTCCGACGAAGCCAGTCCAGGACGGTGACCAGACCCATGGGGGCGAGGACGAGGAGGAACCGCTCGTCGAAGTGGTCCCCGCCGATGTAACCCCAGTAGGCCAGCCACATGGTGCAGTAGAGTGCCTCGTACGTGATCTCGCGGGCGGTGCTCCTGCGCGCCCCGAGACGGGTCCAGGCCCAGGCGGAAAGCACGAGCAGGGCCAGGAGATAGAGGCCCATGCCCGAGGTCCCCATGATGGTGAGGAACAGATCCCCGGCGTGGGTGACCCTCTGGTAGAGGGTGGCCGAGACCTTGGCGTGATAGGTGTTGGGTAGGAAGCTGCCGTAGGTCCCCAGGCGCCAGAGGACGTGGGCAGCCAGGGCCGCGGTCGTCAGGGCCCCATAGCGCCAGGCAAGCTTCCGCCGGGACATGCAGGCCAGGTAGGCGATGGCCACGACCGGCGTGAGAATCCCATCGGCGCGCACGGCCACCGACAGCACCATGGCTGCGGCAAGGGCCCAGGTGAGCGGGGGGCGGGGCTCCTGGGCCACCCGGGGCGCCAGGCTCCAGTGGGCCACCTGCAGGAGGACCACCAGGGACGTCTCCATACCAGAGGCCGTCCACAGCCAGTTCACGGGCAGGAGCGTGAACAGAAGGGTCGTCAACACGGCCCAGCCATGGCCCAGACGCCGGCGTGCCAGGCCGAAGAGCATCCACGCCGCGCCCAGCATGAATCCCGTGTTGAGCAGCGTCGCCAGCAGGTAGATGGAGTCCTTGCCGCCGGCGGCCAGGAGCGGCGTCATGAGAAGCGTGTAGAGGAGGTTGGAGTAGCCCTCCACGAACCTCCCTGGGTTGTAGACCAGGCCGTGTCCCATGAGGAGGTTCTCGGCATAGCGGAAGGAGATGTAGGCATCGTCCAGGCCGGCTGAGTGGCAGGGGAGGCAGCGGCCGAAGTACCCCCACTGATAGTGGACAGCGGTCCCGGCGGCCAGGAGGACCGAGGCCAGCAGCAGGGTGGCGGCCGGCTTGGGCCGCGAGGCCCCGGGCTCAGGCATTGAGAAGCGCGGCGAGCAGCCTGGACTGATAGAGAGCGTCGTAGTCGGCGCGGTGCTTGCGCGACAGATCCTCGGCGCCGACAGACGGGAGCAGGCGGGCCAGGTTCTCCTTGGAGGTTTCCAGGAAGGGGATCCGGAGCACGCCTGCCGCCAGGGACTTGGTGTCCAGGCCCTTCCAGCCGAAGGGGTTCTCCACGCCCGTCGCCACGAAGTAGTGATTGACGTAGGCCCAGTCGAAAACGGCGTTGTGACCCACGAAGACCGGCCGGCCTCCCCGGGACGTGGCCCAGGATCGGAGCCGCCCCATGGCCTCCGCCGGCGCGAGCCCGTCCCGCTCCAGCCGGTCCCGCGGGATCCCATGCACGGCCATGGCTCCCGGGTCAAAGCCGTCATACAGTGGCTTCAGCTCCACGTAGAAGACGTCGTCCTCCCGCGGCGCCCAGTCGCCGGAGGCGCCCTGCACCACGGGAACCGCTCCCACGGAGACCAGGTTGTAGGGGTTTGGCACCGCGCCCGAGGCTTCCACATCCACGCAGATGTAAATGGTCGCGTCAGACATCCAGGTCGTAGTCCTTGATCTTGCGAAAGACCGTGGCGCGCCCCACCTTGAGCAGCCGCGCGGCCCGCGTCCGGTCCCCGTCGGTCTCCTCCAGGGCCCGAAGGATGGCCCGCTTCTCCAGCTCCTTCAGCGGGAGAATCTCCTGCTCCTCGAAGTACTCCTTGGCCTGGGCGGCCGCGGCCATGCTCACCGCGCGGACGTCATCGGCCGTGATGACGGCCCCGCTGCGGAACACCAGTAGCCGGCTCATCTCGTTGCGCAACTGCCGGACGTTGCCGGGCCAGGGGTGCGAGGTCAGGATCTCCAGGGCACCGTCGTCGATGCCGGGCGCCTCCCGTCCCATCTCCCGGGCCAGCTCGCCCAAAAAATGGCTCACCAGCAGGGGGATGTCCTCCCGGCGCTTTCGCAGGGGAGGAAGGGCGATGCTGATGACGTTGAGGCGGTAGAGCAGATCGCGCCGGAAAGCGTCTCCGGCCACCAGCTTCTCCAGGTCCCTGTGCGTGGCGGCGATGACCCGCACGTTGACGTGCAGGGTCTGCGAGCCTCCCACGGGACGGATCTCACCCGTCTCCAGCACGCGGGTCAGGCGCGCCTGGAGTGCCGGCGACATCTCGCCGATCTCATCCAGGAAGAGGGTCCCACCGTCGGCCTCCTGGAACAGCCCGCGCTGCTCGGCGGCGGCCCCCGTGAAGGCGCCGCGAACATGGCCGAAAAGCTGGCTCTCCAGCAGGGTCTCCGGAAACGCGGCGCAGTTCTCGGTGAGGAACGCCTGGGCGCGCCGCGGGCCGTTGTAGTGCAGCGCCCGGGCCACGAGCTCCTTGCCCGTTCCCGACTCGCCCAGGACCAGGACGGGCAAGGATGAGCCAGTCACCGCCCGCAGGGTGGTGAAGACCTCCTGCATCGGTCCGGATCGCCCGACGATGTTGGCGAAGGAGTACTTCTCCAGCAGGGTCTCCCTCAAAGTGATGTTTTCCTTCTCCAGGGCGCGAACCATGCGCTTGTTGTCCAGCGCCGTGGCGGCGTGCTGGGCGAACGCCTCCAGGAATCGCAGATCATCGTCATCGAAGTTGATGGTCCGGCTGCGCGAATCCAGGTAGACCGTGCCCATGACCCGTTCCCTGGAGCGCATGGGGACGCACAGGACCGAGCGGATGTCATACAGGGCGACGCTGTGATAGTGCCGGAGCCGGGGATCGCCGTGGGCGTCGGCGGCCACCAGGGAGCGGCCCAGACGACCTTCATTCACGATCTGGCAGCTGTAGGTGATGGCGTCGGCGATGGTCTCCTGCTCCTCCACGTTGCGGGAGGCGGCCACGGTGGGCTGTCCTCCGTCCTCGGGAAACAACAGGATGAGCCCCCGCTCCGCGCCCAGGAGGTCCACCGCGAGGTGGAGGATACGCTCCAGCATGCGCGGGGTCTCTCCGGGAGAGGTGAGGGCCTCGATGATGTCGTACATGGTGTCCAGGAACCGGGTTGACGCCACCCGGGCGGTGTCGGTCTCGCCCTCCTCGGTGCGCAGACGGGTGGCCGCAGGCGAGCGCTCAAGGGCGTTGCGGTAATCCGCGGGCAGACGGGAGGTGAGGCGCGCCAGGGCCTCCCGCGCCGCCGCGCGCGTGGCGGCCGCGGCCTCGCTGCCGCCGGCGCCCGCCTGGGCCGCCGCCCGCAGGCGCAGCCGTTCCCAGTCCCTGGCGGGAAACGACCGGGCCAGCTTGCCGGCCTGGAGGGCATCCAGCGAGGCCTCCGCTTCCTGGAAGCTACCCAGGGCGAGCTGGGCGCGGATCTTGAGCAGGTGGACCTCCAGCAGCTCGATCTGGTCCTGCTCCTGATCGGCGGTGTGGATGAGGCGCTGGAGGGTGGCCAGGGAGCGGGAGGTCTCTCCACGGGCCAGATCCAAGAGCGCCCGGCCGCGCTCCAGGCGCCGCGCCAGCCGGGTGCTGCCAGCCGAGGATGGCCGGGCGTCCGCGTCCTGGAGGGCCTGGGCGGCCGCCTCCCGGTCGCCGCGGGCCAGGTGATCGAGGGCCAGGGCGCAGAGGCAGAAGGCCTCCTGGGCGGGGTCCCCGGCGCGCCGCGCCAGCGCCAGCCCGCGCTCGTGGGCCTCCACGGCCGCATCCAGCATCCAGCACTCCCGCCGGGCGTCCCCCAGGACCTGCAGCGCGTGAGATTCCTCGCGGCGCATGCCCAGGCGGCGGTAGTGCCCGGCCGCTTCTTGACTGAGCTCGACGGCCTTGTGGAACTCACCCAGGCAGACCAGCACCTGCGCCAGGCTGAGCAGGGCCTGGGCCGCGGGCCGGAGGGAGGCGAGTTCCTCGTACGCGCGGTAGGCCTCCTCCAGCCGCTCCCTGGCCTCCTGCAGACGTCCTTCCTCGGCGGCCACCAGGCCCAGGTTGTTGATGGCCAGCGCAGCACCTGCCGCGTCGCCCGCCTGTTTGTAGGTGGCCAGGGCCTCCTGGAGAAGCTCTCGCCCCTCCTGCAGGCGCCCCTGGAAGACGGCCACCATGCCCACGTTGGCCAGGCTGCCGGCAAGGTCGCCGGGCCGGTCCAGCTGGCGCCGCAGGTCCAGCGCCCGCCGGTAGTGCTCCTCGGCAAGGGGGTGATCTCCTTGCCTGGCGTGGGACATGCCGATGGCGTTCTCGCACGCCGCGACGGTGATCTGATCTCCGGACCGGCGGGCGAGCGAAAGCGCCTCGCTGGCCAGAGTGCGGCCACCAGGGCTGTCCCCGGCGACGATGGCGGCGATGGC
>JBFGDW010000019.1:0-20450 GCA_041580435.1 Candidatus Polarisedimenticolia bacterium
CCACCTCGCCGGCGGTCTGCAGGTCCTCGATGAACACGACCTGACGGGACACGGCGGCACGCCGTGCGGGGCCGGAGCCCTCTTCCCTCCCCACGGTGGCGGGCACGCTCTCCACCAGGCTGGCCTCGAATCCCGAGCCCTGGTGGAAGGTGAGGTGGGTGTCGGGCCCCCTGTCGGTGGCCAGGTAGAACGCGGCCACGTCCACCTCCAGGATGGAGCGCAGCCGGCGCAGCGTGGTGGACAGGATCCGGTCCAGATCCAGGGACCGGTTGACCAGGGTTCCCACCTCGTGGAGGACCATGAGCTGGTGGGTGCGGCTGCGGACCTGCTCCTCGTTGTTCTTGCGGTGGGTGATGTCGCGGACCACCAGGATCTCGCCCTGCCGGCCGCCGCCCTCCCCGGCCAGGGAGACCACCAGGGTCTCGGCCGGGAAGGGGAGACCATTGCAGCCGCGCATGAGGTACTCCCCCTCGGCCAGGCCATCCCGCTGCAGAGCCTGGGCCCGGAGCTGCTGGAACCGCCGGGCCGACTCCTCGCTCAGGTGCAGCCGCTCCACGGGGGTTCCCGGCCACTCGGCAGCCGGGATGCCGAAAAGAGCGGTGGCAGCGGCGTTGGCGCTCTGGACTCTGCCGTCGGAGTCGATGGTGAAGATCGCCTCGCGCAGGTTGTCCAGGATGACCTGGAGGTCCGGTGCCCTGGGCCGGCCGCGGCGGGCGGGCGCCGGAGGCAGGTTGCCGGAACCCTCTCCCGGGGGCAGGTCCTGTGGTGGCGGCTGGCGGGGATCAGGCATGGGTAGGGCGGCCCGTTCTTGACCGGCGGCACTATACTAGACCGGTATGGCAGGCGAGGCAAAGGACCGTGGCGGCCTGGCGGCCGTGATCCTGGCCGCCGGCGCCTCCCGGAGGATGGGCGAGCCCAAGAGTCTCCTGCGGCTGGACGGCGAGACCTTCCTGGAGCGATGGTTGCGCGTGCTCCGGGAGGCCGGCGTCAAGCCCATCCGTGCCGTGCTGGCGCCCGGGATGGAACGGCTCCAAAAAGAGCTGGCCCTGGATCCATCCTGGGTGGTCGTCAACCCGGACCCGGGCCGCGGCATGCTCTCGTCGTTTCAGGAGGGCCTCAAAAGCCTGCCGTCCGGAGTCGCTGGCGCTTTCCTTTGCCCGGTGGATCACCCCCGGATCACGCCGGCGCTCCTGCGACGCATGGCATCGGCCCTGCGCCCCGGGGGCATCGTGCTGCCGGTCCACCAGGGCCGGCGGGGGCATCCTGCGCTGTTCGCCGCGGAGGTCTTTCCCGAGCTCCTCGCCGCCCCTCTGGCCGAAGGGGCCCGCCACGTGGTGCACGCACGGCCGGAGCGCGTGGTGGAGGTGGCCGCCGATGCCGGCGTCCTCCTGGACGTGAACACCCCCGGCGACTACCGCGGTCTGGCGGGAAGCTGAACCGGGGAGAGGGCCCGCAGGCGCTCCACGGCCCGCGCCACCTCCCCGATGACCTGATCCACCTCCGCCTCGGTGGTGAAGCGTCCCAGGCCGAAGCGCAGCGAGCCGCGCGCCTGGGCTGGCGTCCGCCCCAGCGCCAGGAGCACGTGGGACGGCTCCCGGGTCGTGGAGAGGCAGGCCGAGCCGGAGGAGAGGGCGATCCCCGGGAGCGCCAGCATGAGCGCCTCGCCATCCACCCCCTGGAAGGTCAGGTTGAGGTTGCCTGGCAGCCGGTGCGCTGGATGACCGTTCACCTGCACTCCGTGCACGCGCGCGAGGATGCCCGCCTCCAGGCGATCCCTCAGGTGTGCCACCCTGGCCGACTCTGCCGTCTGCTCGCGGCGGGCGATGTCGCAGGCCGCGCCCAGCCCGACAATGCCCGGGACATTGAGGGTGCCGGGCCGCAGGCCGCCCTCCTGACCTCCACCCCGGGAGACGGGGGCCAGGGGAGAGCGGTGGGGCAGCCCGCGCACGTACAGCGCGCCGACCCCCTTGGGACCGTGCATCTTGTGCCCCGAGACCGAAAGCAGGTCCACGCCCAGGCCGTCCACGTCCACCGGCACCCGACCGGCCGCCTGGGCCGCATCGGTGTGGACCATCGCGCCGCACTCACGGCAGGCCCGTGCGATCTCGGCCACCGGCTGCAGGGTGCCGATCTCGTTGTTGGCCAGCATCACGGATACCAGGGCGGGCCTTCCGGCCAGGGCCTCCGCCACCCGCTCCGCCGCCAGCGTCCCCTGAGCGTCCACCGGGAGGACGCTGAGGGAGGCGCCGCCGTGAGCCAGGTCCCGGCACGGGTCCAGGACCGAGACGTGCTCGGTGGCCACGGTGAGGATGGGAAGCCCCCGGGCCTGGCCCAGGGCCGCCCCCCGCAGGGCCAGGTTGTTGCTCTCGGTGGCTCCTGAAGTGAAGAGGATCTCCTCCGGGCGCGCCCCCAGCAGCGCCGCCACCTGTCCCCGGGCCACCTCCACCGCCTCCTCGGCCTCCTGGCCGTGGGCGTGGAGGGCGGAGGCCGGATTCCCGAAACGCTCGGTGAAGTACGGAAGCATGGCTTCCACCACCCTTGGATCGGTGGGCGTGGTGGCGTGGTGATCCATGTAGATGCGAGCGGTCATGGGGATCCCGGGAGGGCCAGCGGGGGCTCGAAGGCCGGTCCCTCCTGCAGGGCCGTGCCATCCCCGGGCCCGTTGAGGTCCCAGTACGCCAGCCGGCGGCTGCGCATGAGGCGGTAGATGGCTCCGTCGGGGCGCTCCCAGCGCAGGAGACGGTGGGGGGGGCGGATCTCCACCCAGAAGCGGTGAGTACCGGGTCCGGTGTCCACCTGCACCACAGCACCCTCGGACCCTACCGGCATTCCGGGCACCGGGCCGACGCCCTGGAGGGTGAAGACGGCCCGAGCTGCAGCGACAGGCCCCACGCGGCTGCCGATGAGGGTGGGGCCCAGGGGTGCCTCACCCAGGTGCACGGGTCGCGCTGCGGCGGCGTCCAGAGGGAGGGCGCGAACCAGGAGCGGAAGGCTGTCGGCAGCGATGGCGCCTGCCGGCCAGTCCAAAGCGCGGCTGCCCTCCGCCTCCCCCTCCCAGTAGGTGCGGTACTCCAGGCGCAGGCCACCAGGGGTCGCCTGCAACCACTTCCAGGTGTTGCCACACCACTCGTGGCTCGTCAGCGTCTCCTTCACCAGAGCCAAGTCGTCGCGCCGCAGGAAGACCGACACCATCTGCCGGTAGCTGTACACGCCGGTGGGGATGTCCAGGACCCAGTTCAGCTTCAGAACCGGAACCGTCCCGGGCTGGCGCCAGTCGTCCGCCTTGACCCACGACCCGGGCAGGAGGTCCTCCTTGACCACGATCTGCGCCACCTGGGCCGGCCGCTGCTCTCCGTAGCGGATCTCCACCGCCTCGTAGAGGTTCACCTCGGCCCGGCCGTCGTCCCAGATGGGATGGGCGGCGAAGTCGGACCGCAGCGCCAGGGCCGGCGCCTGGACCGCCGCGGCGTGCGTACGTGGGCCGGCGCCCGAGCCGGGATCCGGGCCGGGCGAAGGCGGCTGCCCGGCAACGGCGTGCTGGGCCAGCAAGGCAGCCACGACGAGTAGGACCGGACTGATCATCCGGCCACGCCGGGCGCGGTCGGGGTGCGATGGCGTGTTCAAGCGCATCTCCCGGGAGATGCGCCTCAGTCTATCAGGCAGGCGCCGGCGGCCGCCTGGCAGCCAAACGGCCATCCTTGTAAACTGACGCAGGCATCCCGCCGCCGCGCTCCGCGTGGGGCGTCTTCCCGCTTCCTGGAGTCAAGCCGTCATGAACACCAAGCCTGGCAACCCCCTCGGCACCCGCGCCGAGCTGAAGACTGCATCCGGAACCGTCGGCTACTGCCGCCTGGCCACCCTCGAGGAGCGAGGGCTGGCCCAGGTGGGGCGCCTGCCAGTCTCCATCAAGATCCTTCTGGAGGCGGTGGTGCGTCACGTGGACGGCGGGAAGGCCACTGAGGGGGACGTGGAGCGCCTGAGCGCGTGGGGAACACCGGCCGCAGGGGGGCGTGAGTTTCCGTTCATGCCAGCCCGGGTCCTGATGCAGGACTTCACCGGGGTGCCCGCGGTGGTGGACCTGGCGGCGCTGCGGGCTGCCGTGGCACGGCTGGGCGGCGATCCGCGGCAGATCAATCCCCTCATCCCGGTGGACCTGGTCATCGACCACTCGGTGCAGGTGGACCGGTTCGGCTCCCCGGAAGCCGCGGCCTACAACGCCGAGCGGGAGTTCGAGCGCAACCGCGAGCGGTACGAGTTCCTGCGCTGGGGGGCCGATGCCTTCCACAGCTTCCGCGTGGTGCCACCGGCCACGGGGATCGTTCACCAGGTGAACCTGGAGTACCTGGCGCCTGTGGTGCAGACGTCCAAGGGGGCCGCGGGCCCCATGGCCTACCCCGACTCCCTGGTGGGCACCGACAGCCACACCACCATGATCAACGGTCTGGGCGTGCTGGGCTGGGGCGTGGGCGGGATCGAGGCCGAGGCCGCCATGCTGGGCCAGCCACTCTTCATGCTTCCCCCCGAGGTGGTCGGGTTTCGCCTGGACGGAGAGCTCCCGGCCGGAGCCACGGCCACCGACCTGGTCCTGACCATCACCGAGATGCTCCGGCGCCACGGCGTGGTGGGGAAGTTCGTGGAGTTCTTCGGCGACGGCCTGCGCCGGTTGAGCCTGGCGGACCGGGCCACGGTGGCCAACATGGCACCCGAGTACGGGGCCACCATGGGGTTCTTCCCGGTGGACTCGGAGACGCTGCGCTACCTGGAGGGGACCGGGCGGGAGAAGGCCCTGGTGGATCTGGTGGAGCGTTACTGCAAGGAACAGGGGCTGTTCCACGTGCCGGGGAACGGCGGCGCCGACTACACCGAGGTGGTGAGTTTGGACATGTCCGCGGTGGAGCCGTCCCTGGCGGGGCCCAAGCGCCCCCAGGACCGCGTCCCCCTGGGCGCATCCAAGGCGGCCTTCCGCAAGAGCCTGGCCGAGGCCTTCAAGGTGTCCGCGGAGGAGCGTCCCCAGGTGGCGGTGCCGGAGATGAAGGCGAGCCTCGGCCACGGCTCGGTGGTCATCGCCGCCATCACCAGCTGCACCAACACGTCGAACCCCTCGGTCATGCTGGGCGCGGGCCTCCTGGCCAGCAAGGCTGTGGAGCGGGGCCTGCGGGTCCCCGGCCACGTCAAGACCAGCCTGGCGCCGGGCTCGAGGGTGGTCACCCGCTACCTGGAGGCGGCGGGTGTGCTGCCCGCTCTGGACGCCCTGGGCTTTAACCTTGTGGGGTACGGCTGCACCACCTGCATCGGCAACAGCGGGCCCCTGCCCGAGGCTGTGTCCAAGGCGGTGCGCGAGCACGGGCTGGTGGTGGCCTCGGTCCTGTCGGGCAACCGCAACTTCGAGGGACGCATCAACCCGGACGTGAAGGCCAACTACCTGGCCTCGCCACCGCTGGTGGTGGCCTACGCCCTGGCCGGGACCATGGACATCGACCTGGTGAAGGAGCCACTGGGGAAGGACCGCGCCGGCCAGCCAGTCTTCCTCCAGGACCTCTGGCCGTCGCCCGAGGAGGTCCGCGATGCCATCAGGGACTCCATGAGCCCGGCGCTGTTCCGGAAGGAGTACGCCGAGGTGTTCGGCGGCAACGAGACCTGGAACAAGATCCCGGTGAGCGGAGGCAATCTCTACCGCTGGGAGGACGGCTCCACCTACATCAAGGAGCCGCCGTTCTTCGCCCATCTCGCCCCCGAGGCGCAAGGGATCCAGTCCATCGAGGGCGCCCGGGTCCTGGCGCTTCTGGGCGACTCGGTCACCACCGATCACATCTCGCCGGCTGGCTCCATCCCCAAGGACGGCCCGGCGGGACGCTATCTCCTGGAGCGGGGCGTGCCGGTGACCGAGTTCAACTCCTTCGGCTCCCGGCGGGGCAACCACGAGGTGATGATGCGGGGGACCTTCGGGAACATCCGCATCCGCAACCGCCTGGCGCCGGGAACCGAGGGGGGCGTGACGCGGCACCTGCCCTCGGGGGAGATCCTCAGCATCTATGACGCGGCCATGCGCTACCGTGACGAGGGGGTCCCCCTGCTGGTCATCGCCGGCGCCGAGTACGGCACCGGCAGCTCGCGGGACTGGGCGGCCAAGGGGACGCTGCTCCTGGGGGTACGGGCGGTCCTGGCCCGGAGCTACGAGCGCATCCACCGCAGCAACCTCATCGGTATGGGAGTGCTGCCCCTGGAGTTCTCCGCCGGCGAGTCGGCGGAGTCGCTGGGGTTGACCGGCGAGGAGACCTACAGCCTCGACGGGCCAGGAGATGACCTGGAGCCGGGGCAGGAGATCCAGGTGACGGCCCGGCACGGCAACGGCGAGAGCAAGACCTTCACCGTGGTGGCGCGGGTCGATTCAGCCACCGAGGTGGACTACTACCGCAACGGCGGGATCCTCCAGACGGTCCTGCGCCAGCTTCTGGCCCGGGCACGCTGAGAGGCTCGGGAGGCCTTCAGGACGGCTGGTAGTCCAGGGACGCGCCACTGGGCGCGGCCCTCTCGCCGGTGACGAGCTCCAGAATGTAGCGGGCGAGATCCTCCGGCGCCTTGACCGTTGCCGGATCCTCCTGGGGGTAGGCAAGCGCTCGCATGCCGGTGCGGGTGGCCTGGGGGTTGACCGAGACGATCCGCACGCCGCTCTCCTCGATCTCGGCCGCCACCGACCGGGTCAGACCCTCCACGCCCCACTTGGCCACGGCATAGGGCCCCCAGCGGGCGGCGCCCCGCCGTCCCGCCCCCGAGGAGATGTTCACGATGAGACCCGACCCCCGCGGGAGCATCCTCCGCAGCGCCTCCCGGGTGCACAGGAACACGCCCCGCAGGTTGACGGCCAGGGAGCGGTCCCACTCCTCGGCGCTCACCTCCACCAGAGGCTTGCGCGGCGTGAGGATGCCCGCGTTGTTCACCAGGAGGTCCAGCCGGCCGGGGGGCTCCCTCAGGCCGTCGAAGAGGCGCAGGACGTCCTCCTCGCGGCTCACGTCGCAACCGCCGGAGCGGGAGCAGCCGATCACCGTCATCCCCTCGGCGGCCAGGGCGGCGGCGAGGGCACGACCGATCCCCCGGCTGGTGCCGGTGACGATCCCAACCTGGTCCGCGAGCCGTCCCATGCCGTCCCGGCCACGACCATAGCGCACGGCGCGCTGCGCGGCGTGTGTTAGCCTCCCGCCATGTCAGCCAGGGAAAGGGAGGAGCACTGGGACGTGGTGGTGGTGGGAGGCGGCCTCATCGGCTGCGCCATCGCCCGGAAGCTTGCCCTGGAAGGGAGTCGCGTCGTTCTCCTGGAGCGATCCCGTCCCGGGGACGGAGCCTCCGGGGCCGCGGCCGGCATGCTGGCCCCCCAGGCCGAAGCCCGGGGCCCGTCGCCCCTGCTGGCACTGGGGCTGGCGTCCCGGGAGATGTACCGGGAGTGGGTCGGCGAGGTGGCGCGGGCCTCAGGAATCGATCCGGACTACCGGGAGGAGGGGCTGATCCGCGTCGCCCTCAGCCGTGACGAGGCGGCCGAGCTGGAGGGGATCCTCGCCTGGCAGCGCCGGGAGGGGCTGCCGGTGAAACCTCTGGAACGGCGCGAGCTGGAGGCGCGGGTGTCCGGCCTGGGTCCGGAGGCGTCCTCGGGGCTCTTCTTCCCCCGGGACCACCAGGTGGATCCACGCCGCCTCAACCGGGCCCTGGCCGCGGCCGCGGCCGCCGCCGGCGTCCAGGTGCGCGCGGGCACGCCGGTCCTGGGGCTGGATGTGCGGGCGGGAGCCGTGTCCGGGGTGAGGATCGACGCTGGCGTCGTGCGGGCCGATCTCACGGTGGTGGCGGCAGGCTGCTGGACCGGCCTGCTCGCCGCTGGAGCCGAGGGGCTGCTGCCCCCCACCCCTCCCGTGCGCGGGCAGATGCTGGCCCTCGAGCCTGATGAGCTGCCGGGCCGCACTCCCGTCATGGCCGGCTGCGGCTACCTGGTGCCGCGAAGCTCGGGCCGGCTGCTGGTGGGCGCCACCATGGAGGACGCAGGGTATCGCTGCGAGGTCACCGGCGCCGGGACCGCGGACCTGCTGCAGGCCGCCCGCCGCCTCGTCCCCTCCCTGGCGCAGGCCCGGGTGGTGGCAGCCTGGGCCGGCCTGCGTCCGGGATCTCCCGACGGGCTGCCCAGCATCGGCCCGGGGCCGGCCCCCGGTCTCCTGGTCGCCACGGGCCACCTGCGCAACGGTGTGCTGCTGGCGCCCATCACGGCACGGCTGGTGGCGGACCTGGTGGCGGGCCGGCCGCCGCGCCTGGACCCGGCTCCCTTCGCCCCGGGCCGGCACCTGCAACCTTCCCTGCCCCCAGCAGGATGAGCCCCAGCGCCGCCACCGCCATGAGGCCGGCGGCGGCGAACATCGGGCCCGATCCGTAAGCGTCCTTCAGGACCCCGGAGCACACCGTCCCCACCATCATGCCGGCGCCGAAGGTCCAGCCCGAGTAGAAGGCCTGCCCGGTGGCCCGGGTCCCCGGGGGGCAGAGGCGGTAGATGGTCTGCACCGCCGCCACGTGGAACCCGGCGTAGGTGAAGGCGTGCAGCAGCTGGCCGCCAGCCAGGACCGCCGGCGCCGAGCTGGCGGCGTAGGCGGCCCAGCGGACCGCGGCCAGGGCCACCGACAGGGCGAGGAGCCGGCGCGTTCCCAGCCGTGCCAGAAGGCGTCCCACGCAGAGCATCATGACCACCTCCGCCGCCACCGACGCCGCCCACAGGCCGCCAATGGCCTGGCCGCCGTAGCCGGCCTCTCCCAGGACCAGGGAGAAGAAGCCCATGTAGGCCCCGTGGCTGGCCTGCATGAGGAATCCGGCGGCCAGCAGCAGCAGCACCGGACGGGACGACAGGAGCCGGCGCGTGGCGCCGGGACGCCCAGGCCGCGAGGCCGCGTCGCAGGGCACCAGCGAGGCGGCCACGGCCTGGCACACCAGGAGGGCCAGCATGACCGGCACCACCTGCTCGCTGCGCTCGGCTCCGCCCAGCCCGCCGAACAGGAGGGCGGTGACGGCAAAGCCCATGGATCCCGCCACCCGGATGCGGCCGTAGTCCGCGCCGGTGGCCGCCACCGCCTCCAGGGTCGTGGTCTCCACGAAGGGGAGGGCGGGCACGGCAAGGGCCGCGTAGACCGCCATCACCACCAGGCACGCCACGAACGACTCGGCCACCAGGAAACCGGCGAAGGCCAGGGCAGCCCCCCAGGCCGAGAGGATCAGGAGCAGCCGGCGGGCACCCAGCGCGTCGGCGGTCCCGCCCCAGAGTCCGGGGAGCGTCGCCTTGGCCAGGGGCACCAGGGCCAGCAGGATGCCGATCCCCGTGTCGCTGAAACCCAGGCTGCGGGCGTAGATGTTGAAGTAGGGCACCAGCAGGCCCATGGCTGCGAAGTTGGTGAAGTAGAACGCCGCCAGGCGAAGGCGCAGATGCCCGTCCATGGGGTTGGTATACTAGACGGGAACGGGGACCGTCCTGCGGGCTGCCCCCGGCCGCCCATGACCTATCGCCCTCAGCGCCGGCCAGCCACCCCCGTGCCGGCGCGTCTGCAGCGCCTCGAGGAACTGCTGCGGGCGAAGCCGCTTTCCCTCGCCGACATCAGCCTGGAGATCGCCCGGGATGAGTACCCGGAGCTGGACGCGGAGGGATGCCGCGGCGAGCTCCTGCGCCTGCGACGGCAGGCGGCAGCCGCGGACCCCGGCCCGGGCGAGCCAACCCGAGCACGGCTGGAGGCCCTCAACGCCGTGCTGTTCCGGGAGGCCGGCTTCGCCGGCGATCCCGACTACGGCACCGACCCGCGATCCAGCTACCTCAACGAGGTCCTGGCGCGTCGCGTGGGCCTGCCCATCATCCTCTCGGTGATCTACCTGGAGGTGGGGCGGTCCGTGGGACTGCCCCTGGAAGGGGTGGGCATGCCGGCCCACTTCATCGTGCGCCTCATGGGAGAGGACCCGGCGGTGTTCATCGATCCGTTCCACGGGGGGGAGATCCTGGACGAGGGGGGGTGCGGCGAGCTCCTGACCCGGATCACCCGCGGCCGCCTGGAGCTGCAGCCCGAGTTCCTGCGCCCGTGGCCGCCGCTGCGCATCGTGGACCGGATGCTCCACAACCTGAAGTCCATCTACGCCCAGATCAAGGACTACCGGCGCGCCCGGCGGGTTGTGGACCAGATCCTGGTGCTGCACCCGGACTCGGCCGACGAGATCCGCGACCGGGGGATGCTGGCGTACCAGGCCATGCTGTTCACCGAGGCAGCAGCGGATCTGGAGACCTACCTGGAGCGGGCGCCCAGGGCGCGGGACGCCACCGCCATCCGCTCCCAGCTCCAGTCCCTGCGCCGCCTGCTGCCGTCGACCAACTGAGGCGGGCCCGCCGGCCCGGCGCCCGGGGGCTAGACCGTCTCTCCCGGCCGGGCCTCCACCACCTTGCAGCGGGGCGACTCCCGCTCCAGCTCGGCGCGCAGGGCGTCTGGGGTGCCCGCGAGGACCGGGAAGGTGCCGTAGTGCATGGGCACGACCCGGCTGATTCCCAGCAGGCGGCAGGCCACCGCCGCCTCCCGCGGCCCCATGGTGAAGTGGCCGCCGATGGGGAGCAGCGCCACATCCGGCTCGTAGAGCTCGCCGATGAGCTGCATGTCCAGGAAGACATCGGTGTCGCCGGCGTGATAGAGAGTGAAGCCGTTGCCAAAGTCCAGCACGAAGCCGGCAGCCTCGCCGCCGTACAGGATCCGGTCGCCGTCGGTGATGCCGCACGAGTGCACGGCGTGCACCATGGTGGCGGCGACCCCGGCCACCTCCACCGTGCCACCCTTGTTCATGCCCACCGTCCCCTCCACCCCCTTGGAGGCGAGCCACTGGCCGATCTCGAAGGTGGCCACCACCGGGGCGCGGTGCTGGCGCGCCAGGGCCACGGCGTCTCCCATGTGATCGAAGTGGCCGTGGGTGATGAGGATCCCGTCCACCTGCGCCGGCGCCTTGTGGGTGTCGGGACAGGCCGGATTCTCGCCCAGCCATGGGTCGATGATGATCACCTTGCCGGCCGGCGTGCGCAGGGCGAATGTGGCGTGGCCCAGCCACGTGATGCCGACGTCGGGGCGGATGGCCATGGTGGAGTCCTCCAGGGTCCTCAGGTGGCTTCCAGGCGCTTGCGGTAGGCGCCGGCCAGCCGGTCCAGCAGCTCCTCGCGCCGGTGGAAGAGCTGCCGCAGCGGCCGGGGCTTGCGCCGGCCCAGGGCATAGCAGGCGAGGATGGGCGCGGCCACCGTGGAGTCGGCATAGCAGACCACCGCGTCGGGCAGCCGGTCGGGATCCACCTTCCCCCACGAGACCGCCTCCCCGGGCGTGGCGCCTGACAGGCCGCCGGTGTCGGGGCGTGCGTCGGTGATCTGGAGGAAGTAGTCGTGGCCCTTCTCATCGAGGCCCATGACCTCCTGGATCTGAGGCTCGGTCTGCAGGGCGAAGTTCTTGGGCGAGCCGCCCCCCAGGAGGACCACCGCGCTCTTGCCCGGCTCCTGCTTGGCGCCGTAGACGATAGCCGCGGTCTCGTTCACATCCAGGCTCACGTCCACCCGCGGGCCCCGGCCCAGCAGGTTGAGGGCGGCCACGTTCATCCCGATGGACGAATCCCCCGGCGACGAGGTGTAGCAGGGTACGCCGCACCGGTACGCCGTGCTCAGGATGCAGGTGTCGGTCAGTCCCAGCTCGTCTTCCCGGGCGGCCAGGTACTTGCCGAACAGATGGTGGAGGCCGGCGGTGGAGAGGGTGGCCTGGAAGGGGGGCTCCTCCATGATCCGCCGGAAGAACGCGTCGGTCTGCAGCAGGACGTCGTAGTCGAAGAGGATGTCGTAGATGCGGACGACCCCCTCCTCCCGCAGGACCCGGTCGTCCAGATCAGGGTGGCCCCGGTGCATCTTCATCCCAAGGCCGAAGTGGGTGTCGTGGTAGAGGTTGGCGCCGGTGGAGATGATCCAGTCCACGAACCCGGCCCGCAGGAGCGGGATGACCACCGAGCGGCCAACTCCAGCCGGCGTGAGAGCGCCCGACAGGGTCAGGCAGACGGTCACGTCCGGCTCCAGCATGCGCTCGGCCAGCAGGCGGCAGGCGCGCTGCAGGCGCCCGGCGTTGTAGGCCAGGAAGGCCGAGTCCACCAGGTCGGCCACGCGGGTGTCGCCGGTGAGGGGCGCCGGCTGGATCACGTCCCCCGACAGGTAGGGGCTGTCGTTCTTGGGCCTGGATTCGCTCACGTCACGACCGGTGGGCGCATCATACCACGTGGTAGATTGGCGCCATGGGAGCGCCGCTGGCCGTCGGACTGGTGGGTCTGGGGATCCATGGGGAGCGTTACGCGCGCCACCTGCTCACCGACGTGCCCGGGGCGCGGCTCGAGGCGGTGTGCCGGGCGGACGCGGCGCGAGGCGCGGCCTGGGCCCGACAGCACGGTGTGCGCTTCGTGGCGGACTGGCGCGACCTGGCCCGGGACGAGGCGCTGGAGGCCCTGGTGGTGGTGACGCCGCCGCGGATCACCGCGCCGGTGACGCTGGCGGGGCTCGCGGCGGGCAAGGCGGTGCTGGTGGAGAAGCCCCTGGCGGCGAACACGGTGGCCGGAAGCCAGGTGGTGGAGGCGGCTGAGCGCCCCGGCGCCGTCCTCATGGTGGCCCAGACGCTGCGCTGGAACGCCGTGGTGGCGGCGCTGCGGCGGGAGACGGCCTCCCTGGGACGGCTGCGGGTCCTGGCCCTGAGCCAGCGGCTTGAGCAGATGGATCGCCCGTGGCTGGAGGACGAGGAGGGGGGCGGCGTGCTGCTCAACACCGGTGTGCACGCCTTCGACCTGGTGCGCCACCTCACCGGCGAGGAGGTCGACCAGGTCTCCTGCCAGACCTGGCGCGCTGCCTCGCGGCGGATGCCCGACACCTTCGCCGCCGTGCTGCGGACCACGGGTGGAATCCTGGCCACCGTGGATAACTGCCGTGCCACCGCCGTGCGCTCGGGCCGCATCGAGATCGCCGGCGAGGGGGGGCAGGTGGGAGGGGATCATGTCCACGGCACCTTGTGGCGGGGCCGTGGGCGGCAGGTGGAGAGCCTCCCCCCGGTGCCGCAGATCCCCACGGTGCAGGCCGCCCTGGCCGACTTCGTGGAGGTGGCCCGGAGGCGAAAGGCGCCGCCGGTCACGGCGCGAGACGGGCTGGCCGCGGTGCAGGTGGCCGAGGCCTGCGCCCGCTCCCACCGGGAGGGGCGCCACGTCAAGCTGGCCGGATCCGGCGACTAGGAGAGCGCGGCCCCTTCAGGCCTGCACCAGGATCCGGCCCCCCTCCACCCGCACGGGGTAGGTGTCCAGGCCGGGGCCGCCGTCCACGTTGGCGCCGTCCTGCAAGCGGAACTGCCACGCGTGCAGTGGACAGACCACGCAGCCGGCGTGCACCAGCCCTCCGGCCAGGTCGCCGCCGCGGTGGGGGCAGGCTGACTGGACGGCATGGACGCGATCCCCGTCCAGGAACAGGGCGAGGGAGATCTCGCCCGCCCGGACCGCCATCCCGGAGCCGGCCTGGGCCTCCAGGTCGGCCAGGGCGGCCACGTCGTGCCAGCCGGCCACGGGGGCCGCCTCAGCCTCGTCCGGCCAGGGGACCCAGGATCTCCTCGTCCTCGGGGAAGCGACCTTCCTTCTTCTTGGAGAAGATGAGCTTGCCGTCCACGCGCACCTCGAACACGCCGCCCGAGGCCTCGGTGAGGGTGGGCTTGACGCCGGTGGTCTTCTCGATGAGGGCCGCCAGACCGGAGGCCCGGGGAAGATAGTTTCAGACGCCGCAGTACTCGATGTCGATGTTCACGGGGTCCACCTCCGGGGCTGCAGTATAGAGGCGGCCCCGGCGGCGTGCAAACACCTCAGGAGTAAACCTCGCCGGGATGAACCAGGGCCAGCACCAAGCCGAAGGCCGGGCCGGCCAGCATGGCGAACAGCTTCCAGGCGGCCAGCAGGCTCACGATGGACAGCATGGGGTTGGCGCGCAGGGCGCCGTAGAAGGTCTCGGCGGCGGAGGGGAGCACGCCCTCCACCACTCCTGCGCCGTCCAGCGGAGGCAGTGGGATCAGGTTGAACAGCCCCAGCAGCACGTTCAGGTTCACCGCCACCGACAGGAGCATGGCCAGGGGGATGAGCCAGGAGTCGGCCGGCGTGCCCGCCGGCGCCACCACCAGCCGGGAAAAGCCGGCGCGCTCCGGCGCTGCCAGCAGCCCCTGGGCCAGGAGCAAGCGCACGGCCACGAAGGCTGCCGCCGCCACCAGGAAGTTGGCGGCCGGGCCGGCCAGGGACATGAGTGCCTGCCGGCGGGGGTGGCGGCGGCCCCAGGCGGGATCGAACGGGGTCGATGCCCAGCCCATCATCCAGCCGGCGTAGAAGAAGCTCAGCGCGGGCACCAGCACCGTGCCGAACGGCTCGCGCTGGATGTGGGGCAGCGGGTTGACCGTCACCTGCCCGCCCCGGTAGGCGGTCTCATCGCCGCCCAGGTACGCCAGCAGGGCATGGGCGCCCTCGTGGAGCGTCAGGCTGAACAGGAAGACCACGTACCAGATGGCAAACTCTCCCACCAGGGAGGAGTCGAATCCGGTCAACGGGCGTCCTCGGACCCGGGAAGGGTGAGCACCACCTTGCCGAAGACGCGGCGCTCCTCCAGGAGCCGGTGCGCCTCGCCCGCCTGCTCCAGCGGCAGGACCCGGTCCACCACCGGGAGGAGGTGGCCGGCCTCCACCAGGTCGCGTACCTGGCGCAGCTCCCCCTGGCTGCCCATGGTGGAGCCCAGGATGGAGAGGTTCTTGAAGAAGATGGGACGGAAGTCGGCGGCCAGGTCGAAGCCGGAGGTGGCGCCGCAGAAGACGTAGCGGCCCCCCTTGGCCAGCAGTCGCAGGGACGGGCCAAACGTGGCGCTGCCCACGTGATCGAACACCACATCCACGCCACGGCGCCCCGCGAGGCGCCGGACCTCCTTGGAGAAGTCCGATTCCTGGTAGTTGATGACATCGGTGGCGCCCAGCGCGGAGGCGCGAGTGAGCTTCTCCGGCGTGCCGGCCGTGGCGATGATGTGCGCGCCGGCCAGGCGCGCCATCTGGATCGCCGCCGACGACACCCCCGAGCCGGCGGCGTGGATGAGGATGGTCTCGCCGGCGCGGAGCCCGGCCCGGGCAAACAGCATGTGCCAGGCCGTCAGGAAGGTGAGGGCGAAGCAGCCGGCCTGGGCGTCGTCCAGGTTGGAGGGCCTGGCCATGAGATTGCGGGCTGGAACCACCACGAAGGGCGCATGGGCCCCGTCCCGTGTCTCCCCCAGGATGCCGTACTCCCGGCAGAGCTGGTCCTGACCCGACAGGCAGGGGGAGCAGCTCCCGCAGGAGAGGCCCGGGGCCACCACCACCGCATCTCCCTCCTTCCAGCCGCGCACCCCCGGCCCGGTCCGGTCCACCGTGCCGGCGGCGTCGCACCCCGGGGTGATGGGCAGGGGAAAGGCGTGTCCAGGCACGCCGCGCCGGACCCAGAGATCCAGGTGGTTGATCCCGGAGGCACGCACGCGCACGCGCACCTCGCCGGGCCCGGGCTCGGGGACGGGGATCTCCTCGAAGAGGAGCCGGTCGAAACCGCCATGCTCGCGGATGCGCAGGGCGCGCACAGGGGACCTCCTGCCTGGGGACCGGATGTTACCACGGCCCAGGAAAGGCCCTGCCGGCGATGCGGGCACCGCAGGCGAGTGTCCTATGATGAAGCCGCTCCCTGGCAGGCTTGCGGAGCGCCGGAGCCCGACGTGGATGACAAGTCGCTGCTGGACCGCGTGGTGGAGGGACTGGCCGAGCTGCTCAACAGCCTCGGGTTCAACGGCACCCGGCTGCGCTGGCGCTGGCAGAATCACCGGGCGGCGCAGCGCGAGGCCGCGGCCCGGCGGCAGGTGGAGATGCGCGCGGTCACAGGGCGCCACAAGATGTGCCCCGGATGCCGCAGCCTGATCCCCACCGGGGCGTCCACCTGTCCGGACTGTGGCGCCGACGTGGGGCGCGTGGCCGGACCAGGAGCGGGACGCCTGCTGGCTCGCCTGCTGCCCGAGCGGGCCCCGGTGACCGGCGCGCTGCTCACGGCCATCCTGGCCGTCTTCGCGCTCATGGCGGCCACCTGGGGGTTCGGCTCGCCCCGGGGAGGCGGGCTGGGAGCAATCTTTTCGCTGCTGGGGTTCGACGGCACGACCCTGGCACGCTTCGGCTGGGGACACGGGCCCTGGGTGCTGGGCCGGGGCGAGTACTGGCGCCTGATCACACCGCTGTTCCTCCACGCCGGGATCGTGCACCTGCTGTTCAACTGCTACGTCCTCCTGCAGATCGGAACCCTGCTGGAGGAGGAGGTGGGCGGGGACCGGCTGTGGATCGTCTTCCTGATCTCGGGGCTGTGCGGCGGTGTGGCGTCCAACTTCGTGCGCCCCCTGATCCTGGGCCGGGCGGTGCCGTACGTGGGAGCCTCGGGGGCCATCTTCGGCCTCATCGGCCTGGCCCTGGTCTACGGCTGGCGGCGCGGCGGAGCGTACGGCGACAGCCTGCGCCGGGCCATGATCACCTGGACCATCTACGTGCTGCTGTTCGGGTTCGTGGTGGGGGCCGACAACTTCGCCCACGTGGGCGGGCTGGCGGGGGGCGCAGCCATGGGACTGCTGGTTGCCGGCAAGCAGGCCCGCGGGAGCGCCGCCGACCCGCTGTGGCGCGCGGCGGCCTGGCTGGGCATTGGCGCCTGCCTGTGGGCGTTCGTCATGATGGCCATGCATGGCGCCGACGTGCTCGGCCCGCGCGGACGGGCCGCCGCGGCGTTGCAGGGATCAGGGCTCGCCACCGGGGCAGGCGAGGCTGGCGAGTGGGAGTCGGGCCGGTGGGCCGCCCACACCGCCCGTCCCGCAGGCGTTGCGGCCACGGACGAGGTACCAGGTGCCGTCCCCCGGCCCCACCGGCGAGGGGGCCAGGGTCGCTTCCGTCCCCTGAACACCGGGAGCAGCGCACGCCGATCCATCGAAGGGCACGCCCGACCGCAGACCTGACAGGGGTCCGGCCAGCACGTCGTGCACGGTGCCGCTCCCGGAGGCGGGGCGCAGATCATCCCAGCTGAGACGCGGCGCGCCGCCGGCCGCCCCATCCACGCGCAGGCCGGATGCCGCTGGCGGCAGGGAGAAGGCCGCCGCCTTGAGAGGATCGCAATCCAGCACGTCCGCCCAGCCGTCGGCGTCGGTGTCGGCGGCCTCGGTGATGAGGGCCGCGCCGGCGCTCCACCAGACGATGTCCGCCGTGGCGGTCAGGGAGCCGTCAGGCGCCGCCGCCAGTGAAGCGACGCGGGCAAGGAGCGGCGGCGGCCCCGCGAGAGACGGCGAGCCCGGAGCAGGGGGCACCGGGAAGCCCGAGGCCAGGACCAGATCCAGCCCGGCGTCAGCCTCCCGGAACACCCCCTGGGCGTGGCCCCCCCCTTGGATGCCCGTGGAGACGCTCACGCGCCCTGCGGCATCCACCGCCAGGGCCTGGAACTCCCCGGCGGTGCCGGCCACCGGGAGGGGGTCCCCTGCCGTCAGGACCTGGCGCAGGCTCGATCCGTCCCAGGCCAGGGCCGCCCAGCGGCCGTCGTCGAGGGTGGCGAGGAAGGCCACGTCCCCCGCCGTGGTGCCCACCGGATCGAAAAGCGTCGTAAGGAGTCCGCCGCCAGGCGCAGGATCTCCCGTGCGCGCCAGTGCCTGCAGCGGCGCAGGGGGCGCACCGGGAGGCGAGCTGCCCTGCGCAAGGAAGATGCCCGTGCCGGTGCGTGCGCCGCTGGTGGCGGCGAGGAAGGCGGCGTCGCCATCGCCGGCGGCGGCTGGCGAGAAGCCGAAGGCCGCCAGGGTGCCGCCTCCCGGCACCTCGCCCCCGGCCGCCGCTGCCGTGGCCAGGGTGCGGTCCGCCCGGCACACGAAGATCCCCGAGGCCGCGGAGCCACCGGCGATGGTGGCGGCGAAGACGAGGCGCCCGGCGGGATCCCCGGCGAGGCTGCGTCCCAGTGTGCGGAAGGTTCCTCCCACGGGGGTGGCATCCCCCTCGGCCACGGCGGTGGTCAGGCCGCCGGCGGCGTTCCTGAGCAGGTAGGCCGTCCGCCTGCCGGCGGGTCCCTCCAGGCTTGCGGCCACCGCACCGTCGCCGCCGGCAACGGCGGGAGGGCCGTCCAGCGACACCACCGCGCCACCTCCAGGCGCCGCATCCCCCGGTGCGATGAGGACCTCGGGTGGCTGACCGGGGGCGGCGCGCAGCAGGGCGGGGCCGTCGCCGCGGGCGGTCCCGGCCAGGCGGCCGGTGAACAGCAGGGCGCCCGCCGGCTCCACGGCCGGGCGGGCGTGAACCAGGCCTCCTGCCAGCAGCCGGCCCAGCCCAGGCAACGCCTCGCCGGCGCGGGCCAGCCACGACAAGTCAGCCGGCCCGCTCCGGTGCAGGAGGCCCCTCATTCCCGCTGCCTCGGCCAGCAACGCCAGCGCGCCGGCGCCCGCCGCCGCCGGATCGCCCAGCCGGGACAAGGGCGAGCCGCCCGGTGCGGGGTCGCCGCTGGCAAGGAGAATCTCGGGCGGGGCGCCGCCGGCATCCAGCGCCACGATGGCGGCCGCGCCATCGAGGCGCTCAATCCGCACCGCTGCGCGCGACCCCTCCAGGTGCGCGGGCGGGCCGAAGGCGGTCGCTGCGCCCCAGGCCGGGAAGGTCTCACCGCTGCGCGCCAGCACCTGCAGGCTCCCCTCCGCAGCCAGGTGGAGGACCGCCTGTCCACCCGGCGGCTGAAGCGCCGCGGTGAGGATCACGCCAGACGCGGTGACGGAGGCCGGCGCCCCGATCATCCCTGCGAAGCTCCCTCCTCCTGGAAGGGGATCGCCCTCCGTCAGCAAGCGGCTCCAGCCGCTTCCCGTTCCGGCCAGGAGTGACACGGCGCTTTCAAGCCCCTCGGCGATAACCGCCAGTACGCGCACCGTGCCGTCGCAGCCGCTGCCGGCCCACAGGATCGCATCGATGACCCCGCCGCCGGGAGCCGGATCACCCGCCGCCAGGATCCGCTCCAGCCCGCCTGCCGTCCCGGCGTACAGGCTGCTCACCGACCCTGGCTCGATGACAGCCAGAAAGACCGCCCGGCCTGTGGCATCCACCGTGGGGCTCGCGCCCAGGGCGGCCATGGTCCCGCCCCCAGGCGCAGGGTCGCCTGCCAGGACCAGCGTGCTCAGGGTCCCGCTGCTGCCGAGGAAGAGGCCTGCGCCGGGCGCGCCCCCTTCCAGTCCGGCCCAGAAGACGGCGTGCTCGCCACAGGCCGCGGGGGGGAGGAAGCGGGTGAACAGGGGACCGGCCGGTGAGGGGAGACCCGTGAACGCCAGGGCGGCGGGCGCACGCCCTGGCCCCAGCACCGCAAGCGCCTCGGCCCCGGCCCCGGCCGACAGCTGGACAGGGAGGATGACGCTGGCGCCGCCCGTGGAAGCGGGCGGCCAGGGGAACGGATCGCCCCCCAGCAGCAGCGCACCGACGGCATCGCCGGTGACGGCCCCCGGAAGGACGGCGCGGGGCGCCCCGGCAGACCGGGTCCCGGCCGGATGGCACAGGAGCAGACCCAGGGCGCAGGCTGCCGCGGCTCGCCGCACGTTGTTCCCCCCGGCGGACGGCTGGCGCCCGCCTCCCCCTCGCATCCCCCTGGGGGCAACCGGCGGCGGTCCGGGAGACCCTACCTATACGGTGACCCGGCAAGACTCGCAACACCGCCGGGGGGGCGCCGCGGCGGGCTGGCGTCCGGGGTCCGGGGCCGCACGGGGTCGGCTACACTCGGCGCGCGGGGCGACGGGACGGGCGGGGACCGCCAACCACCGGCGCCCGCAGGACCGGGAGGGATCATGGCCGGAACGGATGGCGGCAGGCTGCTCGCCTCATGGCTCGCGGCGGCGATGGCGCTGGCGGCCGGGCCAGTGGAGGTGCGGCCGCCGGAGGACCTCCAGGCCCTCACCACCCGCCACTACCGCATCCATGCGCCGGCGGGCGCCATGGCCGTGGCGCGGGAGACGGCAGCGGACCTTGAGGCCCTCTATGTGTTTCTCGACACCAGCGTGGGTGCACTGACGCCGCTGAAGGCCCAGCCGGCCCAGGCGCGCCTGTTCCTGTTCCCGGGGCCCGACCGGCTGGAGGCGTTCCTGGCGGGGCTGCCGCCTGGGACCCTCAACGACAGCTTTCCCGGCCTCCCGTTCTCCCTGACCCACCGCTTCGCGGCCCTGGACAGCTCCGCGATCCTGGGACGCAGCGACCTGGCCATTCTCCTGCACGAGGCGGCCCACCTGCTCCTGCAGACCAGCCTCTATGGCGAGGGGGTGACGGGAAGCTGGTGGGTGCGCGAGGGGATCGCCACCTACATCATGCAGACCCGCTTCGATGAGAACATCGTCTTCACGCCGG
>JBFGDW010000020.1:0-20306 GCA_041580435.1 Candidatus Polarisedimenticolia bacterium
GGCGGTGAACATGAGCTTCTCCGACTGCGGCGGCGACCCCGACTCGGTCTTCGCAGTGGCGGCGGGCAACCTCCAGTTCGAGGGAGCCGTCCCGGTGGCGTCGGCGGGCAACCTGGACCTGACGCGGGAGCTGTTCTGCGACGACCACGTGGAGAACACCATCGGCACGCCGGCATCCGGCCGGCGGGTGATGGGTGTGGGCGCCACGTTCGATCCAGGCGGCTTCTGGGGCGTGGATGTCCTGGACCCGGCGGGGGTGGACCGGCCCACGCGGGGGGGCGTGACCCCGGCCACCGGCCTGGCCGTGGCGACGGGGGAGCGCACCGGCATCAACCTGTTCCCCATGGCCGGAACGCCGGCCCCGCCCGGTGACGGCGTGGCCCAGTACTACGTCTTCGTCCAGGACGGGCGCACGCCGGCCCAGTGGCCGGCCAATGCCCAGGGCCGTATCGGACTGGTCAGGGCGGTGAGTCCGGCCACCTTCGGCCAGGTGGTCAACAGCGGCGCCGCGGCCGGCGCCCTGGCGGTGCTGTTCATCTCCAACACCCAGAACCCCACCGCCGTGGCGGCCACGATCCCGGGCGCCAACATCAATCTCGTGGACGGCGAGTACCTGGTGGATCTCATCTCCTCCACCGATGACGACAGCGTGGACCCGCCCCATGGCACGCTGTCCGAGTTCCCCATTCGGCTGAGCCCGTTCAACCCCCAGGGGTTCGCTCCCGACACCACCGGGTTCAGCGCTCGCGGTCCCAACAATGACTTCGCCGTGGTCAAGCCCGACATCACCGCGCCCGGCGCCAACATCCTCATGGGCACCGCCCGGGTGAACACGCCCACCGGCTTCACCTCGTCCTCCGGCACCAGCTTCTCGGCGCCCCACATCACCGGGACCGCAGCCCTGGTCCGCGACCCGCTCCTGGGGCGGCCGGACTTCAGCCCCAGCATGACCCGGGCGGCCCTCATGAACAGCAGCACCAATCTGCGCGAGGGGGATGGCGTCACGCCGGTGGCCGACGACCACGACACGACCTTCATCCACGAGATCGGCGCCGGCCTGGCCGAGATGGTGGCGGCCACCAGCGTCCAGGCCCTCCTGGGCACCAACGAGCTCAACGGCGTGGGCGGGCCCGATGACCCGGCCCATCCCGACTTCCTGCCCAGCCACAGCTTCGGCCTGCGGCGCTGGGTAGGGACGGAGCTGGCGGCCACCCACTCCCGCCAGCAGGCGAGCGTCACCGTGACGGTGGCTGACGTGTCGGGCCAGGGAGGGGACTATGCCCTGTCGCTGGCGGACGGCGGCCGCCTCCTCGGGGACATCACGCGGCCCATCAACACGCCGGGACTTTCGGTGAGCGTGAGTCCGTCGTTTGTCTCGGTCCCGCCGGGAGGCCGGGCCACCTTCCAGGTGAGCGTGGCCGCCGACGGCACCGCCGCCGGCGTGCAGATCGCCGGGCAGGACGACGACGGCCTGTCGGGCACCGACATCCTCTGGTACGTCAAGGCCGAGCGCACCGACGGCAGCGAGAACCTGCGCATGCCGTTCTTCCTGCGCCTGGCCCAGGGCGTGCCGGGCGGGGACCCGGTGGGGTCCACCACTGGCGGCGGCTGGATCCCGGGTGCCAACGGCAGCAAGAGCAACTTCGGCTACAGCGCCGAGGACACGCTGCCGGCCTCGGGCCACATCACCTACGACGCCTCCCAGCAGGGGATCAAGCTCAAGGGGAGCGTCGCCAGCGTCTCCGTCCCGGACGGGATGACGGCCTCCTTCAGCGGCCCCTGCACCCTGGGGAGCGGCGCCGCCTGCTCCTACGAGGTGGACGTGGAGGACAACGGCGAGCCAGGGAAGGGCGCCGACCGCTTCACCATCCGTGTCTACGACGGAGGCGGCGTGCTCATCCACTCCCACGGCAGCCTGCTGGGGGGAGGCAACATCCAGGTCCGCACCGAGTAGAGGGGGACGGGGATGAGCCGAAGCCTCAAGGCAAGCTCCATCCTCGCCGTGCTGTTGCTGGCGGTTGCGGCGCCGCATGCGGCGCCGCCCGCCGGCAACGGCCCGGTTTTCCTCCGGATCGGCGAGCGCAGCTACGGCGCCGACGCCCTGAGGGCCTGGGTGCGGCAGGCGGAGCCCCTGGCCGACGTGGACGCCCTGCCCGAGGCCACCCGGAAGCACTGGATCGAGACGTTCCAGGCCAGGAAGCTCCTGGCCCTCAAGGCCCGGGAGATGGGACTGCTGGCGGACCCTGAGATCCAGGCGCGGGTGGACTGGCTCGTGGATAGCCTGCTGGCCCAGGCGCTCCAGGAGCGCATGGCAGCGTCCATCCGGCTCACCGAGGAGGAGATCGAGCGGGCCTACCGGGAGGACGCCAACCTGTACCGGAGCCCGGCCCGGGCCCGGGTGGTGCACCTGGTGCTGCCCGATGCTCAAGGGGCCGACGCAGCCCGCCTGCGCCTGGAGGAAGCGGCCACTCTCGAGGACCTGCGCGAGGAGTTCCCCGGCCTGGTCCTGAGCGAGCGCTCCTGGCTCGGCGAGGATCAGCTTCCCCGTCCGGTGGCCGATGCCGTCTTCGGGCTGGTGGAAGGGGGTATCAGCCCGGTGGTGGTCACCCCCTACGGCCACCACGTGGCGCGGCTGGAGCGTCTGGAGCCGGCGCGTTTGGCGCCCCTCTCGTCCGTCCGCGAGCAGGTCGCATCGCGCCTGCGCCAGCAACGGGCCGCCCAGGCCATCGAGACCCTCCTGGAGGAGATCCGCAGGCGACCCGACGTGGAGGCGCCCCGGGTCTCCTCGCTGCCCTGAGGCTGCCAGGACGGCGGTACCCGGGAACCTTCCGGCGAGTCGGGTGATATAAGGAGTGTGGCAGGCGAGCCGCCGGCCCTCCCGGTCCGTGGGCGGCCTGTCCCTGGCCCGGTAGGCCCGCCATGCCGAGACGCTGGATCCTGCACCTGCTGTTCCTCTTCTGCCTGGCCCCGGCGGCCGTGGCGGGCATCGCCGTGAAGTCGGTGCAGGAAGGCGGTCCGGCCGCGGCGGCCGGGCTGGAGCCCGGCGACATTCTCCTGGAAGTGGCCGGCCAGGCGGCCGGCGAGGCCCAGGATCTGCACCGGATCCTCTCAGGACTCAAGCCGGGGAAGCCGGTGCCGGTGACCGTCCGCCGCGGCGATGGAAGGCTCGTGCTGACCCTCACGCCCGGGACCGGGGCCGGGGGCAGGGCCCTGCTGGGGATCTCGTTCAAGATCCACGGAGGACACGGCGCCGGCCAAGGGGACGTCGCTGTGGGCGGAGAGCACGGCGGCACCGAGACGTGCCTGGGATGGGTGGAGTCGACCTATCAGGTCACGGAGCTGCTGGACCAGCTGGGGATGGACCTGGGCGAGACGTATGCGACGGCCCGCTCCTGCATCGTCCGCGACACGCAACGCATGTCGGAGGAGAACGCGGTCAAGTACTGCGACAACGTGTTCAAGGTCCACTGCTCGGGCCTGGATCTCCTCACGGAGATCGGCGAGACCCTGGCCGTCCGGTGCCAGGAGACGCTGCGCCGGGAGCTTGGGCTGGGGCCGGGGCAGCGGCGCGAGTGGCTGTCCTGCGGCGGCAACGCCGTCTTCGACGACTATTCACGTGGGAAAGGAGTGACGCGAGGGGGCCACTGCCGTGCTGTGGCGGAAGCGGCATGCGGGCCGGGAGGCGGGCAGCCGCAGCCGGAGCCCGCGGCTGCTCCCCCGGCGGCTCCCCTTCCCGGACGCACGGGCCCCGGCGACCTGCCGGCGGCATGGACCCAGTGGGGCGGCCCGCGCCAGGACTTCAGCGCGCCTGCGTCGGGCCTTGCGGCGAGCTGGCCCGAGGACGGACCCGCGCGCCTCTGGAGCCGGGAGCTGGGGGAGGGATACTCGGCCATCCTCTACGAGGACGGCCGCCTCTACACCATGTACCGGAGGGCCGGGCAAGAGGTCGTCGCCTGCCTGGACGCACGCACCGGGGCGACGCTCTGGGAGCATGCCTACGACGCGATGCCGGACGAACGGCACCAGCACGGCTTTGGCGACGGGCCGCGCTCCACACCGGCCCTTGCAGGCGAGCGGATCTTCACCGTGGGGGTGGCGGGCCGCCTTCACGCCCTGTCCAAGAAGGATGGGAAGGTCCTCTGGAGCCACGATCTGTGGGCCGAGCCGCTGGCGGGGAACGTCCTGGAGCACGGCTACTCCTCGAGCCCGGCCCTGTACAGGGACATGGTCATCCTGCCCGTGGGCGGGCCCGAAGCGGGCCTGGTGGCGTTCCACCAGGCCACCGGCCGCGTCAGATGGAAGACGCCCGGCATGCAGAACAGCTACTCGTCGCCGCGCGTGCTGACCCTGGCCGGGGAGGAGCACATGGTCGCCTTCATGGCCGAGGAGGTCCTCGGCCTGGACCCGGCCACCGGGACCGTCCGCTGGCGCTTCCCCCACGCCAACCAGTGGCGGACCAATGTGCACATGCCGGCGGTGGCCGGCGGGGACACGCTGCTCATCTCCTCGCCCCAGGCCGGCGCCAGGGGCCTGCGTGTGGCCCGGGAGGGTCCGTCCTTCCGGGTGGAGGAGGTCTGGTCGACGCGAAGGGTGCAGTTCTACCACGTGACCTCGGCGCAGCAGGGGGACTGGGTGTACGGCTCCAGCGGGACCACGACGCCGGCCTTCCTCACGGCCATCAACATTCGCACCGGACAGATCGGCTGGCGGGAGCGGGGCTTTGCCAAGGCCAACTGCATGGATGCCGATGGGAGGATCCTCATCCTGGACGAGGACGGCGTGCTGGCTCTGGCCGCGGCCACGCCGGAGCGCCTGGACGTGCAGGCCCGGGCGCGGATCACCGACCGGCGCGCCTGGACCGTGCCTACACTTGTCGGCCGGGTGCTCTACGTGCGTGACAGCAGCAAGATCATGGCGCTGGATCTCGGCGAGCCGTCGGCCCCGCGCGAGCCGACGTGATCCATGCCCGCGCTCGACGGTACACGGGCGGGACGGGCAGGATGGCAGGATATGCACGGACCGGCGCGGGATCTCCCGCCCGCGCCGGTCCCGCTCCCCCGGCGGTTTGACCCAAAAGGCTGCTACTTCTTCTCTTCCTTCTTGGCGACCTCTTCCACGTCGCCGGCAGCAGCGCTCCTGGCCTGCTTCATGCCCGCCACGGCCTCCTGGGTTGTCAGCAGGTCGTTGGCCATGAAGCGGAAGTTGACCAGGGCCGCGGCGTAACCGTCGCCATCGGGCACCTTGGCCGCCGCGGTGGCATCGGTGACCACCGCCACCTGGAACCCCTGCTCCAGGAGCTCGCGCATGTGGGCCTCGACGCAGAGGTTGGCCGACATGCCGGCCAGGATCACCTTGTCGATGCCCCGCTTGCGGAGCTGCAGGGCCAGATCGTTGGTCTCGGGCCCGTAGACCTTGTGGGGATTGGTCACCACGGTCTTGCCGTCCTCGATGTAGGGCTTGTAGCGGGCGAGCCAGTCGGCCCCCGAGCCCTCGAACCCCTCGAGGCTGAGGGGCCCCTTCCGGTCGAACATGCCGATGTTGTGCATCAGCACCTCCAGCGCGCCCTCGAACTTCCACCCCTTGTCCGTGGGGTAGTAGTAGTGAGGCGAGATGAAGACCGGAATGTCGTGGCTCTTGGCGGCCTTGAACAGGCTCTCGATGTGCTCCACCGTCTTGTTGGCCGTCACGCTCTCGCCCACGACTCCCCAGGTGACCCCCTTGGGACTGAGGAAGTCGTTCTGCGGATCGGTGACCACCAGGGCGGTTGACTCCGCGTCGATCTCCATGCCCGGATCGGGCAACTGGGCCGCTGCGGCTCCCGGCAGGAGCAGGAGCACCACCATGCCAACTGGCTTGAGCAGCTTCATCGTGACCTCCTTATCTATGGGCGAATTGGCCCATGGGCGATTCCACCCATTCTGGGCCCTTGAGGCCGTCGGGGTCAATGAAAATCGGCAGGATCGGGCCCTTCAGAGCAGGCCGTGCCTCTCGGCGTAGATCACGGAGAGGGGGCGGGGCGTCACCAGCCGCCGGGGGACCTGGAGGACCCTCAACGCCGCTTCAATGTTCCGCCGCGCCTGCTCCGGGTCGGTTCCCTCGAACTCCAGCTCTCCGGTCCACCCGAGCCCTTCCACGTGCTCGGTGACGGTGATGAAGCCAGGCAGCTGCCAGAACGATGCCTGATCCTTGACCAGGGTCAGCCAAGGCTCGAATCCCAGGTCGGCCAGCAACGACCGGCAGCGATCCAGGGGGGCCTCCAGCAGTGTTAACTTCCCCTCGGGATCCAGGGAGCGCTTGAAAATCAGATCGCCCTGTTTATCCAGCGCAATGCGCGTGAAGAGGATGGCGGTGGGATGGCGGCCGTCGCGCCACTCCCGGATGCGGAGGCTGCGCCGGCGGGGATCCCAGTCCCGGCTCGAGGGGCGGAAGTAGTGGTCGGTGAAGGCATAGGTGTAGACCAGGCGCGCGCCGGCTTCCGAGAGCACGTGCTCGAAGACCTTCATGTCGGGGATCCGGTAGCGGACCTCGCACTCGAAGGGAGAGGCCATGCTGGCAGTATAAGACGGCGAGGCGCCTCCTAGGGTGATCACCGGGTTCCGGCAGCAGATCCCCGATCCTGCTTGACTCCGGGCCACAGCCATGGCAGAAAGCGGTGGTGCACATTCACCGGGCCCGCGAAAACCGGGATCTCGGAAGGAGGGTTGGACATGTCGCGCAAGCGCTGGACGATGGTCTCGGTGCTGGCGGTGGTGGTGCTGTTCTGTGGCAGCTACGCACTGACCTCCGCCAACCAGGTGCCGGCGGCACCGGACACGACCGTGGAGCTTCAGCTCCCGGAGCTGGAGCCTGCCGGCGAGGAGGCGTGCGCCGAAGAGCTCAGTGCCGATCTGGCCAGCCTCGACCCCACCGACGCCAGCACAGCGGCGGCCTGCGGTTGCAGGGATCTCTGCCGCCGGGATCGGGACTGCGACCGGATCTGCGGCGCCAAGGGCGCAGGCGTCTGCATCCAGGGCAACTCCTGCTGCAACGAGTGCGCCTGTCTCTACTGACGTGAGCTGGAAGGATGTCGCGGCCTGCCCCTCCATCGCGGGCAGGCCGCGCGTCCCAGGCGTCAGGCCTGCCGGCCGCCGGCCTCGCGCGCGGGTAAGAGGCGCTCGAGCTGCTCTTCCATCTTCCGGAGCTGCTCCTGGAGCTGCTCCTGCCAGGCCGGGTCCTCCAGGATGCGGAACACGCCCTGCGTCCCCTCCCGGTGGAGGAGGGACATGCCCTTGCAGTCCTTTCCCTCGCCGCAGTCCAGGCTCCAGCTCCAGCCCTGGTGCTCCCTGATCTCCACGCTCACCCGGAAGGTCTGGGCCTGGCCGCCGCGGTAGGCGACAATCTGGACCGTGTCCCCCTCGCTGAGGTCCTTGAGCCCGCGAAGGAGGTCGCCGTGGCCGGCGACCTTCTGGCCGTCGATGCTGGTGATGACATCCCCCACCCTCAGACCGGCGCGCGCGGCGGGGCTGTCCTCCTCCACCCGGGCCACCAGGATCCCCTGGTCCCGCGGGGCGCCGAAGTACTCCCTGAGCTCCTCCCCCAGCGGCTGCAGGTGGACGCCCAGGTAGCCGCGGCGGGAGGTCTCCTTGCTCATACCCTCCGGCATCTGGAGGTGGAAATCGGGCATGTGCATCCGCAGCTCCGGCATGTGCATGTGGAAGTCAAATGTCCCGCTCCGCTCCTCCAGCTGCGGCCGGACCGTGAGGCTCTGCCCGTCACGATCCACGGTGATCTCCGGCCGGTCACCGGGGCGCAGATCCCGGATGGCGTCCACGAATCCCCGGGCGCTGTCGAAGCTGCGGCCGTCCACGGCGACGATGCGGTCGCCCGCCTGCAGTCCGGCCGTCTCGGCGGGGCTGCCGTCCACCACCGACAGGACCCGCACGTTGCCCTTGTCGCTGGAGAGCACCACCCCCAGCCAGGCTCGCTCGGTGCGGTCCTTGCTTCCTGCGGCCCACGCCGCGCTCAGGCCGGCCCCGCCGGCCAGGATCACCACCGCCGCCAGGGCGGCGGCCCCGTGCCATCTCCGTCGCACATCTCGCATCGGCTCTGCTCCTTGATGAGGGTGCTTCAAGTGCTTCCAATCAAACGGCTTGGTGCGCTCGCCGCCGCGCTCCCGGTTGGCGCCGCCCGCGCGCCCGCCAGGGGCCGCAACCGGCCCACACCTGGAACAATGCCGGCAGCCGGGAATGGTTCCCGCCCGCCCCCATGACCTGGTCCGTGCCGATGGCGGGCCTGAGGGCGGGACGCCGCCGGGGGCTCACGCCCCCTCGGCCCCCAGGACCGGGTCCCGCAGGACCGATTGCCCCCCCAGGGCGGCCCGGAACCCCCACAGCGCCAGCCCCAGGAGGCTCGCCAGGGTCAGCCAGATGGAGGTGGACAGGGCCGGCGACGCGAGATCGGGGGACAGGGGCATCCGCAGCAGGAGCTCGGCGCACGCCTGGCTCACGAAGGCGGCCAGGAGGCCGAAGCGGAACAGGACGACCCAGAACAGCACCGCGAGGCAGGCGAACAGGACGATCTGGATGACGGGGTTGTCCAGGGATGGATTGTAGACGGTGAAGCCGACCGTGGAGACCGCCAGCACCGCCAGGCCCGTCCGGCGCAGGACGAGGCGGAACAGGAGCAGCAGCGTGAGGGGAACCAGCAGGCCGAGGATCGAATTGGTGAGGGCGACGAAGACCGCCATGAGGGCGAAGCGGGTGCCACGGAGCGTCTCCAGGCTCGTGAACGAGTTCAGGGGAGGGGGGCCCGACCATCCGGCCGCATCGGGCAGCCATGTGCCCAGCAGCAGCAAGCTGGCGGTGGCGGCACCGAAGAGCATCCCCACCAGCAGGTCGCGCCCCACCAGGGGGTCCCGCAGGCGGCCCTGGGCCAGGCGCACCCACGAGGTCAGGGTGCGCGGCCAGAGCCGGCGGTAGTACGGCTCGATGGCCAGGTAAAAGGCGCCCATCAGCGCGACCCTGTAGAGGGCGTAGCTCAGGTGTCCGACGACCACGGTCGTGGTCTCCTGGCCGGGCCAGCGGACGCCCAGGATCCAGAGGGCGCGCAGGGCACCCAGGAAGAGAGCAAAGCGCAGGGCGTTGCGCAGGTCGCCGCGCCCGAGGCGCAGGTTGCGCGACGCCAGGATGGCCAGGCCCACCAGCATGCCGAGGTACCCGGCCGTGCCCACGACCGCCGAGATGACGGCGGCGAGGCCCGAGGAGGCCGAGTCCCGGGAAGGCTCCGGAGAGTCCGGCGCATCCACAGCGGTGTACCCCTCATCCCAGGGCTCCAGGATGCGGAAGTAGACCGCGCGCCCGGCCATGGATCCGGCCTGCACCAGGATGGGCACATCGGTGTCCTCGGGATAGGTGCCGCGCCAGGCCATCCTCGCGTCGCACGGCACGGGCGGCAGGAAGTCGGCGGCGGCGGGCGTGAGCCCATCGGCAGGGAGCGCCGCCGCGCTCAGCAGTGTCTCCCATGGGAGAGGCGAACCGGGCTCGCCACGGCCCTGTTCCGGAACCACGTGCAAGCCCTGCAGATGCCCCTGGCCATCCAGGGTCACCTGGATCATGCCGGGCCGGATGGGCGGCGGATCGCTCAGCCAGTCTCCCACGCTCCCCGGGCTGATTCGCGTCAGGGGGAATGGGCTCTGGCGGTAGTGGAAGAGGACGCCAGCCGGACGCGGCTCCGCCAGGGGGCGCCACCGCCCGGGCGATGTGCCGCTGAGATGGAGATGATGCCGGTAGGCCAGGTTGTGATTGAAGGCCACCAGACTGTCGGCGGGCGGCTCGGCATAGCCCAGGTCGGCCAGGATGTCCCGCGCTCGCTCCTTCAGGAACGCCGTGGGCCGCTCCGGCGCCCCCAGGCTCGTGAGGTTGGCGCGCGGCGACAGCAACACCACCAGCGCGACGGCCAGTGCCAGTCCGGCCAGGCATGCCACCGCCAGCGGCGGGCTGAGGGCGCTGGCCGGCGCCGCGGCCACCATCCCTGGTGTAGGAGTTTCTCCAGCGGCCAGGGCCGCCGCCAGTGGATCGCCACCGGGGAGCGCTGCCGCCACCGAGGCGACCGAGGCGGGCCGCAGCGCCGGGTCCTCATCCAGGCACTGGAGCAGGACGCGCTCCACCCCGGGCTCCATCCCCTCCACGATGCTGGAGGGGCTCGAGGGGGCCGAGGAGGAGGTGGGGGCGCCGGTGAGGTGCTCCGGGAAGGCGTGGCGGCCGGTGAACAGCTCGTACAGGACGAGCCCGAGAGCATAGATGTCGCTGCGCGCCGTGACCTGCAGGCCGGCGCGCTGCTCCGGAGCCATGTAAGCCGGTGTGCCGGCCCGGACCTCGGCGTCCCCGGCCAGGTCCCCCAGCCGCGCCAGGCCGAAGTCCGTGATCTTGGCGTGGCCGCGGCTGTCGATCATGATGTTGGCCGGCTTCAGGTCCCGGTGCAGGATCCCCTGGTCATGGGCGGCGGCCAGCCCGGCGCAGATCTGCCGCGCCACCTTGGCGGCGCGCTCCCGGGGAAAGCGCTCGATGCGCCGGAGCAGGCTGGCCAGATCCTCCCCATCCACGAACTCCATGGAGATGAAGTGGATCCCGTCCACCTCGCCCACGTCATGCACCCGGCAGACGTTGGGGTGGCTCACCTTGAGAGCCAGCCGGACCTCGTCCAGGAACCGGCGCAGCCGGTCGGCATGGTGCTCCAGCTCGGGGGTGAGGAACTTCAGGGCGACGGCCTGGCCCAGCTTCAGATCATCGGCCCGGTAGACCTCGCCCATGCCGCCGCGCCCGATGAGGCTGACGACGCGGTAGCGGCCGGCCACCATGTTGCCTGGCAGGAAGCGGGGGCCTCCCGCGGCGGCCGGGCCGGGGACAGAGGGCGCGCTGGTGCGCGTCTCCAGGGAGGAGGCCTGGCTCGCCGCGCCGCAGGCGGGGCAATAGCGCGCATCCTGCGGGATCCGTGCGCGGCAGGTGAGGCAGTCAGCCATGGGCAACCATGTGAGGCGAGTCTAACACGGCCACCCTCCGTGGCCGCGGTGCGGTGCCACATGGTCTACACTGCGACACCATGGCACTCAACCGAGGCACACGACTCGGGCCCTACGAGATCCGCGAGCCGCTGGGAGCCGGCGGCATGGGCGAGGTCTGGCGGGCCCGGGACACGCGTCTGGATCGCGACGTCGCCATCAAGGTGCTGCCGGACCGCGTGGCGGGGGATGCCGACGCCTACGCCCGCTTCCAGCGCGAGGCCAAGGCGGTGGCCGCGCTGTCCCATCCCAACATCATGGCGATCTACGACTTCGGCCGCCAGGGCCAGACCGCCTACGCCGTGGTGGAGCTGCTGGACGGTGAGACGCTGCGGGCCCAGATCGAGGCCGGCCCGCTGCCGCCGCGCAAGGTGGCCGAGCTTGGACGGCAGATCGCCCGGGGGCTGGCCGCGGCCCACGACCGCGGCATCGTCCACCGGGACGTGAAGCCCGAGAACCTGTTCATCACTCGTGAGGGCAGGGCCAAGGTTCTCGATTTCGGCCTGGCGGCGCAGCGCAGGCCCGGGGCGAAGGATGGAGAGGCCACCGAGACGCCGACGCAGACCCTGATGACCGCCCCGGGAACAGTGCTGGGCACGGTGTCCTACATGAGCCCAGAGCAGGTGCGGGGAGAGCCGGCAACCACCCACTCCGACGTTTTTTCCTTCGGCTGCGTCCTCTACGAGATGCTGTCGGGGCGGCGCCCCTTCGTGCGGGAGACGCCGGCCGAGATCATGACCGGCATCCTGCGGGAAGATCCGCCGGATCTCCCCGAGGCCGCCGGGGTGCCGGCTGCGCTGGAGCGCATCTTGCGCCGCTGCCTGGAGAAGCGGCCCGAGGAGCGCTTCCGCTCGGCCCACGATCTCGCCTTTGCCCTGGAAACCGTGTTCGGGACTTCCACCTCGGGACAGCAGGTCCCGCAAGCCGTCCGGGAGGCCGGGACGGGTTCTGCTCCCGGCGGTGCCGCGTCCAGGTGGCGCTGGGGCGCGCTGTCGGTGGCCCTTGGCGTCGGCGCGCTGGCCGGCGCGGCGGCGACGGTCTTCCTGCGGCCCCCGCCCCTGGTGGAGCCCATCAAGGTGTCGGCCCTCACCTTCTCGGGCACGGACGGCCAGCCTTCGGCCGCGCCTGACGGCCGCACCCTCGCCTTCACTTCCGCCCGGGACGGCCGCAGCCGCATCTGGCTGAAGCAGTTCCCTGAGGGAGGAGAGGCGGCGCTCACCGAGGGCCCCGACATCAGGCCACGCTTTTCCCCGGACGGCACGCAGGTGCTGTTCACCCGCATCGACGCGGGCGCGCCCTCCATCTATCGCGCGCCGGTCGTGGGTGGCGGCGCCCGCAAGCTGCTGGCGGGAGTTGCGGAGGCCGATTGGTCTCCCGACGGCACACAGATCGCGTTCGTGCGCATGGAACAAGAAGGCGCGCAGTTGAGCTCCAGCTTCGGCGTGGCATCGGCCGACGGCGGCAACCTGCGGGAGATCGCCCGCCTTAACAACCGGCGACTGTTCGGCATCCGCTGGGCGCCGGACGGTCGCCGTCTGGCTGCCACCGAGTGCTCCATCACCAATAACACGACGTGCACCGTCACCCTCGCAGACGTGGAAACAGGTGGCCTGCGGCGGCTGTCGCCGGTGCGTCCGTCCCTGTCAGGTGCAGCCTGGGTCGATGCAAGCACGCTGGTCTACGCCTGGAGCCAGGACCTGCTGGCGGGCATCGCCAGCACCGCAACCCAGGTAGTTCTCCACCAGGCCGACAGCGACGCGGTGCGGCCGCTGTTCTGGGAGGAGAACCTGATCGTCATCGGCACCGTGTACGCCACCCTTGAGCCACTGGTGAGCGGCCATCTGGTTTTCGATGCCCTCAGCTACCGCGAGGGTCTGGGCGAGTACTCCATGGACGGGACGGCGTCGGTGCGAGTGCTGACACGGGGGGACAGCCGCGACCGCCAGCCCGTCTATGCCCCGGATGGCGAGACCATCCTGTTCTCGTCCAACCGCGCCGGCAACCTGGACCTCTGGACGGTCACCGTGGCCACAGGCGAGGTGCGGCGCCTGACCGAGGACGCCGCCAACGACTGGGACCCCGGCTACACCCCCGACGGCACCCATGTTCTCTGGAGCTCGGGCCGCAGCGGCAACCTGGAGATCTGGATCGCAGCCGCCGACGGCAGCGGCGCCCGGCAGGTCACACGCGACGGAGTGGATGCGGAGAACCCCACAGCCACGCCGGATGGGCGGTGGGTCGTCTACTCCAGCGGCAATCCAGCCCACACCGGGATCTGGCGTATCCGGCCCGACGGCTCGGAGGCCTCCATGCTGGTGCCGGGGGCCTACTTCCTGCCCGACACCTCGCCGGCCGCCCCCTACACGGCGTTCGTCAGGACCCATCCTGACACCGCCTTCAACGAGATCCTCGTTCTGGACGTGGAGAGCGGCGAGCTGGTGGACTTCAGGATCCAGGTGCGCCGGGCCGCGCCGGGAGCCAGCGAGCGCACGGGCGCGGCCAACCTGGGCCGGCCTCGCTGGCTCCGCGACGGCTCGGCCATCGCCTTCCTGGGCGAGGACGATGAGGGCCGCAGGGGCATCTACGTCCAGGACTTCGTGCCGGGCAGGGACACCTCCGCCACCCGCCGCAAGCTGGCGGGCTTCGCCAGCGATCGGGAAGCCGAGACCTTCGCCTTCAGCCCCGACGGTCGCCGCCTGACCCTGGCCGAGATCCAGGAGAGCTCCAGCCTCATGCTTGCCGAGAACGTGCCAGGGGTTGGCGCCACCCGAGATTGATCCCGGTCAGGCCCCCATCCGGGACGGGGACGGCTTCCCGCCTGCAGGAACGTGCGGGGGTCGGAGAGGAGAGCCGACCATGCGTCTCTGGATCCTGACGGCCGCGGCGGGAGTGATCTTCTGGCGGGTGGTGGCCTACTGGTCGCCATCGCCGTTCATCGCCACGCCGGACAGCCTGCGCCTTCCATTCGCGTTGCTGGGCTTGCTCTTCCTGGCCTGCGGTGTGTGGACGTGGCTCCTGCAGCCCGACCGCTTCAGCCACGTCTTCCTTGTCTACTCCATGGGTACGGCCGTCCACTGGGGCGGTGCCATTGGCACGTCGCACCGGGGCCCGGACCTGACGCTCTTCTTCCTCTATCTGGGGCTGAGCGCCGTCGGCTCTGCCGCGCTGCTGCATCTGGCCTGCATCTACCCTCGCAGCGGCTCCCTGGCGCGCGGATGGCTCGCGGCCTTCTATGCTCCAGCCGCCGCCGCACTGGTGCTCGCCGGGCCCGCAGGGCGGGCTCCCGAGGCGGTGATCGGTGCCGCCGTCGGCGGAGTGCTCATCGCCACCGAGGTCCTCGCCATCGGCGCCGGGGTGATCTTCCTCTGGCGCTTGCTCACGAGCGACGCTCTCACGCGCCGCTCGGCGCGGCTCACCCTCATCTTCCTGGGGCTGGCCGCCCCCTTCCTGGTCACCCTGATGGCTGCCGGCGGCTTCCTGCCCGGAGAGCCGGAAGCCTGGAACCTGGTGCTGGGGGTGATCCCGATCTGCCTCGCCCTCGCCCTGACAGCCCCCCGCCCCGGACTTACGGCCGGGCGGGCTTGACGCCGGTGATCCGGACGCTGGCCACCTGGCCCGCCGCCTCCTCCAGCGGCCCGTCCAGGGCGCGGGGGTCGAGGCCGAACGTCTCCAGATCGGAGCCCACGATGGCCCGCAGCTCCTCGGCGGAGTAGACGTGCCGCTCGTCGATGCCCACCTCCGCCAGCCCGGCCGACTGCAGGCCGGCCATGTAGCTCGTCTCGCTGATGGCGCCACTGATGCAGGCGGCGTAGGCGGCCGCGTGGTCCTTCAGGGACGCCGGCAGGCTCTCCACGACGATGTCGGAGATGGAGAAGCGTCCTCCCGGCCGGAGCACCCGGGCGATCTCCCGGAAGACCCGCTCCTTCTCAGGTGAGAGGTTGATGACGCAGTTGGAGATGACCCAGTCCATGGAGCCATCCTCCACCGGCAGCTCCTCGATGATTCCCTTGCGGATCTCCACGTTGGCCAGCCCGGCCTTGCGGGCGTTCTCGCGGGCCGCGGCGATCATGTCGTCGTTCATGTCGATGCCGATGACCCTGCCGGCGGGGCCCACCTTGCGGGCGGCCAGCAGCAGGTCCAGGCCGGCGCCAGAGCCCAGGTCCAGGACAGACTGTCCCTCCCGCACGCCGGCGAAGGCGACGGGATTGCCGCAGCCAAACGAGCTCTTGCGCGCGCTGTCGGGCAGTTCGGCCGCCTCGCTGTAATCCACGAGCTGGGACGCCTGGCCGGTGCAGCAGCCGTCGGGCTTGGCCTCGGCCTTCTTGAGGGCCTCGCTGTAGGCGCGATTGACCTGCTCTCTGATCTTCGTGCTCTCCGTGTTGCTCATCTCACACCTCGCAGCAGGCGGCCCGGCAGGCATCCAGGGCGTCGGCAAGCCCTCGCAGTGTCCGGGCGACATTCTCGCAGTCAAGCTGGTAGCGGACCTGACGCCCCTCGCGCACCGCGTGGACCACGCCGGCCCGGCGTAGCACCGCCAGGTGGCGTGATACGCCGGAGATATGCACGCCACAGCAGTGGGCGATCTCGGTCACCGTCTGCGGGCGGCGGGCGCCGGCCAGGCGCCGCAGGACCTCGGCCCGGGTGGGATCGCAAAGGGCCCGGAACAGGTCGGTCTGCAGATGCTTGGCCAGTGTGGCTGTGGGGCGCTGGGGAGTCATGCGGAGAGTCTAGCACGTTTGCGCAAACATGCAATTAATGAAAAAAACAAGGAAATTCAGAAAAAAATCCGGACCACCACCGTGGCCGTGGTGCCGCCGATCTCCACGCTCCCCCCGCTGAGCTGGCCGAAGTCGCTGCGCAGCTCGAGGCGGCGGGCCTCGATTCCCAGGTTCCAGCGCCGTCCCATGACCAGGTCGATGCCCGCCAGGCCATGCAGGCCACCCGCCAGGTCGTCCTCCTGGGCCACGTTGCCGGGGATCCCCAGGACGCTGCCGGAGATGCGCGCCTCGGTGCGGTAGAACCCGGCGCCTCCGCCCAGGCAGAGCTCCACCCGGCGCAGGGGCCAGACACCGCGGGCCGAGACCGCCACCCCGGCCGAGTCCACCGTCATCTTGGGGCTAGCGGTGCCGAACGGCGGTGGCGAGACGGTGCTGTCGTACGTCCGGTCGATGGACCACGCTTCCAGGTCCAGGCCCAGGTGGCGCCTCAGGCGCAGGCCGGCGCCCGCCTGCAGGGCGAACTGGCTGCGCTCGTTGTCCATCTGGCCTGGGTTGTCTTCGCCGCTGTAGTTCCCGGCGGCGACGTTCAGGGAGACCCAGAAGCGATCGGGAAAGGCCGGCCCTGCCGCCAGGGGTGGCGTCATGGCGCCCGAGGTGAGAAGCCCGGCCAGGGCCAGGCGGGGCAGGTAGCCCATGGGCGCCATTATCCTGCGATCAGCGGGGTGCGTCCAGCGGAATCGCCGGGAGGTTCAGCCGGTAGGCCGGCCCGGCAGGGGTCAGGAGGAGGAACCGTCCACCCAGGCTCGGCCGGCCGCCCTGCCCCCCCAGAAAATCCAGGGAAAGGGCGGACAGTGTTCCCCTCCTGGCGCCAGCCGAGCCCGCCTCGCGCCACACCCCCTCCACCAGCCGGGGCTGGGGGTCCACGTGCAGCTCGCCCTCCACCACCAGCCGGACCTCCCCCCCCAGCTCGAGGTGGAAGACGACCCTTGTTCCATCCCGCTGCCCGGACAGGGTGATGACCTCGGCCGCCAGGGGTGCCCATCCGCTCCCCTCGCTGCGCTCCGCCAGCGGCGGCGGGCCACCGCAGGCGAGGGCGAGCGCCAACCCGCCGGCCAGCAGCATGGACCAGACGATCAAGCTCCCCGTGGCAGCCACCGGCCGGAAGGACCCCACGGGAAGCCTCAGAACTCCCAGACGAGGCTGAAGGAGGGGGTGATGCCGATCCACGGATTGACCAGCCGCTCGGTGGCCACCGACCCGTCGGGCCGCGTGGAGAAGAGGAACTCGTCCACACAGCACTCGTTGGTCCGGTCGGTGAGGTTGGCGATCTGCAGGGCCAGCAGCAGCCTGCCGCGGCGCAGCGGGAAGGTGCGCGCCACCTTCAGGTCCAGGCGTCCGTAGGGCGCAAAGCGATCCGAGTTGCGCGGGCCGGCCACCGGCTGGATCTCGGTGGAGCCGTCCGGCAGGGTGACCTCCTCGCCGGTGACGGGCGTGGTGGGCCAGCCGCTGCGGACCGAGCCGCTCACCGCCACCGACCAGCCTGGCTCCCAGCGGTAAGCCACCAGGAAGAGCGCCGCGTGCCTCTGGTCCCAGTTGCGCGGCACTTCCAGGCCGCCGATGATGTCGTCGGCGGCGGACAGGGCGTAGCTGGCCCACCAGGCGAGCCGGCCCTCGGGCGCGCCCCGAAGGAGGATCTCGACTCCCCGGAGACGTGCCCGCTCGGGCGCGATGACCACGCGGTCCGCCTCGGTCTCCGGAAAAAGCTCCAGCGGGTTGAACTGGTTCTCGTAGCGGGGGTGAATGCGGGTGAGCCAGCGGTGGTAGGCATCCAGGCGCAGGACCATCCCCGTGCCGAGCCGCCGCTGGAAGGTCACGTCCACCTGGCGGGAGCGCTCGGCGGGGAGGAAGGCCGTCTCGGAGTCCTCCACACGGAGCTCGTGGATGCGCTGGGACTGGTGAAAGTCGCCCAGGCCCAGGCGCACCTCGCTGCGCGGCCCCGCCCGCCAAAGGGCATTCAGCCGGGGGCTTAGCTGGTTATCGTCCGTGTGCTGCTGCCGGTCCCAGCGCAGCCCGACCTCGGTGGCCAGCCGCTCGGTGAGGGCGGCGCGATGGGAGACATAGAGGGCGAAGGACGTGCCCGTCGGATCGAGGCTCAAGGTGCTGGTCGCGCCGGGCGGGCCCAGGGTGTAGCGGTACGAGGCATCCAGGGAGCGCACTTCCAGGCCGGTACGCAGCAGGTGGGAGCCTGACAGCTCCCAGCTCAGGTCGTGCTTGAGGCCGTAGAACTCCACGCGCCGGTCGTCATCCACCAGCAGCGGGTCGTCCTCGGGCTCGGAGATCCCCTCCCGTGAGCGGTCCAGTCGCCCCGCCGACAGCACGGTCTCTCCCAGCACGCCCGGCGCAAACGACTGCAGCCCCCGGAGCCAGAGGTAGCTGCTCTGGTTGTCCGACCGGACCCGCTCACCGCCGCCTGACTCCGCGTAGCGGAGCCGGTCGTGGCCCAGGAGGGCGTGGGCCGACAGCAGGGTCCTGGGAGAGACGTGGGCGGAGTAGTTCAGGTAGGCATCCTGGAAGCGGGGGTCGATCCCCTGCTCCTGGAGCTCGATGGTGTTCCAGACCGCCTCGGGGTACCAGGCCCGCCCCGAGACCAGCAGGGAGCCCGAGGCGAGCGGCGCGGCGTGGGAGAAGCGCGACTTGAGCGTTCCGGCCTCCAGGTGAGTGCGCGGGGCCATCTCGGGGACCCGGCTGGAGACGCGCACGAAGCCGCCGTGCCGGTCGCCGGCATCGGCGGCGAAGCCGCCCCGCAGGATGTCGATGCGCTCGACGATCTCGCTGTCGATGAGGCTGAAGGGGCTCTGGAAGGCCTGCAGGTGGAACGGATCGTAGAGCTCGAGCCCGTCCAGGACGAAGGAGACGTCCTCGGAGGTGCTGCCCCGGATGTTGAAGGCGGCCGAGTTGTCGGGGCCGGCCACGCCGGGGAGCGTCTCCAGCACCCGGCTGACGTCGCCGCCAATGCTGGGCACCAGGAGGGCATCCTCGCGGCCCAGGGCCAGCCCGCCGGCCTGGTCCTGCTGCACCAGGGAGAGCCGCCCCGGCGTGACGATCACCTCCTCCACGTAACCGGGCCGCGCCTGCAGGCTCACCTCCAGGGAGGACGGCGCCTCGCCACCGATGTCCACCTGCGCCAGGCGCTGCTCCAGGAACCAGGGGGCGGAGACGGTGACGGTGTAGGTGCCGGCAGGCAGCGGCCCGAGAGTGAAGGTGCCGTCGGGGCGCGTGACCGACTCCACGCCGGCCTCGGCCACGCGGATAGTGGCACGCACCACCGGGCGGCCCAGCTCCGCCGACAGGACCCGGCCGGTCAGCCGCGCCGTGGCCGCTGGCGGTCCGCCCCGGCGGACGATCAGGATCACGCCCCCCGGCCCCGGCCGCGCCTCCAGCCCCAGCGGTTGCAGGATCTCATGGAGCTGGTCCCTGAGCCTGCGGCTGCGGGGCTCGGCCTGGACCACCATCTCCGGGGTCACCACGGCGGTGCTGTAGATGAGCTCCAGCCCGCGTCGCCGCAGGTCCTCCAGGACGTCGGCCAGGGGACGTCCGGCGTAGGAAGGTCCCTGGGCGCGAGGCGCCGCCGCCGCCAGGGCGAGCAGGACGATCAGGATGAGGGCCGCGGGCGCCTGGATCTGGCGGCGGACAGCCGGAAGGAGCCAGCGGGAGGGCCGCCACATGATGAGCTGATTGTGTCCCCTCGCCGGCGCCCGTTCAAGGATAGACGAACAGGCTGCCGTTTTCGCGCCGGTGGCGCAGCCCGCTGGTGGCCAGCACCGACTCCAGCGCCTCCTCGGGAGTCATCCCCTGGACGGAGCCCTTGAGCCCCGTGGCGGCGGCGGTGTCGGCCAGATCCGCTGGCTCGTAAGCGAGGCTGAGCCCACGTTCCCGCGCCATCCACTCCAGGAACTGGTGCAGCGACAGGTCCTGGAGCTCCGGCATGGGAGTGACCAGGTCGAGCCAGGCCCAGGCGTCCCCATGGACCGGAATGCTCTCGAGCCGGTGCTGGCCGTCGGTGGCGACCGTCAGCTCCTGCCCGGCGCCGACCCGCAGCGGTGGGCCCGCCTCGGACAGCGCCACCGCCCCCTCGCGGACGCGGATGCGCAGCGCTCCCCCGGCCAGCAGGCGCGCCTCGAACTGGGTGCCCGTCTCCCGCAGCACGCCCCGGGGCGTGCTGAGGTCCAGGGGACCTTGGGCCGGCCGGCCCGAGGGATCCCGGGAGTCGACGTAGACGGCGCCTCCATCCAGGGACACGGCACCCCCTTCCAGCAGCCGGATCCGGGTGCCGCCATCCAGGCGGAGGGAATGCCCCGACGCCAGGCGCAGGGCGGCGCGCCCTCCGGCGGCGGTGGTCACCTCCCCGCCGGCGCGCAGGTCGTCACCGAGGCTCAGGGGCGAGCGGGCGCCAGCCCGGGCCGCGTCCGGCGCCCACCAGGTTTCGCCCGACAGGATCTGCACACGGGCCAGGACGGGCGCCGGCACAGGGGCCTCGCCGGACCCCCTCCAGA
>JBFGDW010000021.1:0-20093 GCA_041580435.1 Candidatus Polarisedimenticolia bacterium
CACCGGTCCCGAGCCGCCGGCCTCCACCGACACACGGGCGCCGTCGCTGGCGTAGACGAAGCTCACCGCCTCGCCGGCGGTCAGCGCCGGGCGCTGATCCGGCGGCGCGATCTCGGCCACCAGGCGCGACACCTGGGCGGCGCTCAGGGTCGAGTTGACGATGGGCCGCCGGGCGCCTCCCAGGACCAGGGCCGGCTTCTGTCCGTCGGCCAGCTCCAGGGCCTCTGCCCTGTGCTTGACCAGTGCTCCGATGAGGGCATCCAGCTGGGCCATGGTCTCCTCAGTCCACGCGCATGACGTGACTGCGCTGGACGAACTCCACGCCGCCGTCGGTGATGACCGGGATGAACCGCTGGGCGTGATTCAGCTTGTCCACGAGGCGTGACGAGGACCAGGGCGTCTCCACCGCCACCCGGCCGCTGATCCGGGTCCCGTCTGACAGGATGACCACCGGCGGCGCGTCGGGGGTGACCCCCTCATCCGCCGGATCGGTGGGGGCCGGGGGCATCCAGCCGCCGGCCTCGGACAGGTGGACCCGGATGATGTGATCCTTGTTCAGGACCAGCGAGCGATGGACCCGGCCCTCCCGGGTGCGCGCCTCGAAGGGGAGGAAGGCGCGCTCGTCGTTGAGGACGTTCAGGACCTCGCCGGTCCGGTCGCCGTCGAAGCGGCTCTCGGTCAGGAACAGGGCTCCCGTGAGCCACTCGCCGTCGTCGGTGTGGACATCCACGTTGACCGTGTGGGTGGGAACCTGGAGCTCTTCCATGCGTCTCTCCAGGGGCACAGGCGCGCCTTTGCCGGCCCCTGGAGGTGAACCTATATTCGCAATGGTGCACTTTCAACGTCCGTCCGGGCCTTGCCGTGACACCCTGGGGAGTCGCACGTGCCGCTGAAGGGAACCCTCTCCACCATGGCGCTGCCGGACCTGCTGCAGTGGCTCTCCACGTCCGCCAAGACCGGCAGGCTGGTGGTCACCAATGGCCGGTACCGCAAGGAGATCCTGTTCCGCAAGGGGGTCATCGCCTCCTCCTCGTCCGATGACCCCCGGGAGTTCCTGGGCCAGTTCCTCCTGGCCCAGCGGCGCATCTCCGAGGAGCAGCTCCGGAAGGCCATGGAGAGCCAGCGGTCCACCGGCGTCATGCTGGGGAAGATCCTGGTCATGGTGGGGGCCCTCACCGAGGAGGAGCTGCGGAAGCTCCTGGTCCTCAAGGCCGAGGAGTCCCTGTTCAGCCTCTTCCTGTGGGAGGACGGGAGCTTCGAGTTCGAGGACGGCGATGTGGACCTCAAGAACCTGCTTCCCCTTCAGTTGAAGGTGGAGGACGTCCTGCTGGAAGGGCTGCGCCGGTACGACGAGCTGCAGGTGATCCTGAAGGCCTTTTCACCAGGGGACTCGGTGCTGCGCCGGACGCGCAAGCCGGTGCCGGCCCGCTTGGCCGCCAATGCCGACGTGAAGCGCCTCCTGGAGGCGGTGGACGGCCGCCGCACTCTCACCGACCTGTGCCTGGAGCTGCACGCCTCCGAGTTCAAGGTGAGCCGGCTGGCCTACGAGCTCTACCGTCAGGGCTGCCTGGAGGCGGCCGGCGACGCCGGTGGCGACGGGTCAGCCACCGCTTCGGGCTCGGCTGCGGGCGAGCTCATCAACCGGGCCGAGGCCCTGCTGGCGGACAACAAGGTGGATGAGGCCATCGGGCTGCTGGGCCAGGCCGTGGATCTCAGGCCCTCGGACCTGGCCCTGCGCCGCAAGCTGGAGGACGCCGAGGCGCGCTTCGTGGAGCGCGCCTACCAGCACTACATGCCGCCCGACCGCGTGCCTCAGCTCAAGCGCGACATGAAAGATCTCACGGGCGAGAGCCTGACGCCCCAGGAAGTCTTCCTGGTCAGCCGGATCAACGGATCGTGGAGTGTCAAGGACATCGTCACCATTTCCCCTCTCAGGGAGGTGGAGGCGCTCCGGGTCCTCAAGCAGCTCCGGGAGCGGGGGATCATCGATCTTTCGGCAGGATGACCTGATCCCGCAGCCCCGCCAGGGCGCACATCACCTCCTCCGTCTCGCCGGCACCGTGCCCGAGGCTGGCCATGGCCGCCTCCATATCCTTGCCGGCGGCCAGGAAGTCGGCCTCGTCCAGCCCCATGCCGGCGTGGACGGTGGTCAGGTCTGGCCCCTCGTAGACCTCCTCCCCGCCGCTGCCGGCGGCCAGAAACAGGGCGGAGCGCCGCGCCAGGGCCTCGGCGTCCACGCCGGCGAAGTACTCCTGGATGTCGGGGTTGACCTGGTGGCGCCGCACCACCTCCCGCATGAGGCGGTGAATCCCTTCGAAGCCGCCCAGGCGATGGTAGAGGGGACGGGCAGCCTGCCGTGCGGCCCGTACGTCGGCGCTGGCGGCGCACGCGGCGTCCAGGGCCTTGATCGCTGCCGCCGGCCCTTGGTCAGGCTGCGCCGGGGCCTCGCTGGCCCGGGCCAACCCGGCCGCCGCCATGAGCATGATCATGAGGGCCGCCTGGCCGGAGTGGATCCACACGCGGTGCACCGATTGTCCTGATGGCATTCCCGTCCTCCTTCCGGGCCGTCGTCCTGGCCCGGGCGAGCCGCAGTCTAGCCCAGCCGCCGGGTCCCGGACACCCGCTGTGGTAGGATCGCTCCACGGGAGGGAGCCCATGGGCCAGCGCTTCAGCCTTCCAGCTCGATTGGGGGCCGTCATCGCCACGGCCCTCCTGCTCGCCGCCCCGGCGGTGGCCGCCCACGCGCCCCTGACAGTGGGCGACGTGGTCCTCCTCCTGGAGGCGGGGGTGGGGCACGACGTCATCCTGACCCAGGGGTCCCTGGCCGGATTCGCCTCCCCCCTCTCGGTGGAGGACATCTTGCGGCTGCGCCGGGCCGGGGCCGACGACACCCTGCTGCGGTCCCTGCAGGAGGCTGGCCGCCAGGGCCATGAACTCTCCCCGGTCACGGAGACAGCGTCCGACGAGGGTGTGCGGATCTTCCGCACCCGGGGCGACGACGGGCGGGAGGTGCTGGTCCTCACGAACCTGGATGAAACGGGCCGGCCTCTCGCCTCGGGACGCGAGCCGGTGGCCGGCGTGATCTCCGCCTCCGACCGGGGGCCTGCTCCGGGGACGTCACGCGAGGCCGGTGCCGCCGCCCACGTCCCGCCGTCCGCCGCCACGCTCCTCCCGCCCACGGTGGAGGTGGTCGTGCGGCGGGACCCGGCCGGAGAGGAGGCGCGCCTTGGCGACATGGAGGAGCGGGTGGCCCGCCTGGAGAGAATGGACTCCCAGGAGCGCCCGCCGGTGGGCGCCGGAGGGCCGCGCCATCCCATCAACGACCACCGGGACTACCCCATTCTCACCTTCCCCTTCCTGCCGGTCCTGACGCCCATCGCCGTTGAGCCCCAGGAGTTCCGCGTCCGGCGCTTCGGGCCGTTCCTGTCGTTCACCGGGGCCCGTGCTGCCGGGGTTGACCCATTCCGGGCGCCGGGTCCGTGCCAGCCCGGCCAGGCCTGCTCCATCGAGCAGCGCCTCTCCTCCCGCTAGGCCCGCCACCCGGACAATGGGCGGCCCGGCCCTCAGGGCGTGTCGGGCGATTCCCCCTCGGCCGGAGCCGGCTGCCGCGCCGCGCCGGCCCGCGCCGCCCGCCGCTCCACCGCGAAGACCTGTAGCAGGGCCGGCAGCAAGGTGATGGAGGAGAGCAGGCACATTCCCACGCCGAGGATGGCGAAGACCCCCGCCGTCCACAGCCCCTTGTAGGTGGCAAAGGCCAGGGAGCCGAAGCCCACGATGGTGGTGAGGGAGGTGATCACCACCGCCCGGCCGGCGAAGCGGAAGACCCCCTCCACGTCCCCTTCCCCCTGGTCCAGGAACCGGTGCACGATGTGGATCCCGTCGTCGATGCCGATGCCCAGGATGATGGGGACGATTCCCATGTTCACCATGTTGAGGTTGATCCCCAGCAGGGTCATGCCACCGATGGCTCCCATCTCTCCCAGGATCAGGGGCACGGCGGTGAGCAGCACGTAGCTCACCCTGCGGAAGTGGCTCCACAGCAGGACCAGCACCAGGAGCAGGGCCAGGGCCGCCGCCTCCAGCGTCCCCTCCCCGATGAGCCGCTTCAGCTCGCGCCCCAGGATGGCGACGCTGATGATGTGGGCGTCAGGCAGGTCCCCCACCACGCGCTCCTCCAGCATGGTGGTGACCCGGTACTGCTCCGCCCCATCCTTGCGGTGGGGGTAGACGTAGCTCACCAGCTCGGTGCGCCCGTTCTCCTGATGGAGAAAGCGATCGGCCTGCTTGCGAATCACCGGGTCGTCTAGCTGGTCCAGGGTGAGGCGCCGATCCAGGCGCAGGACCCGTCGCAGCAGGCTCACCGTCTGCTCGTACTCAGGCCCCAGCCGGAAGCCCTCCTCCTCCATGGCCAGCGCCAGGTCGGCGGCGACCCGCTCCGGGTCCAGCAGCTCGGGCCGCCGCGCCCGCGTCTCCTCCAGCCAGTCCAGCACCGCCTGCTGCTTCTCGGGGGGCGGCATGAGGTTGGTGAGGGACAGGTAGAAGACCACCTCCTGCTCGGCCACCAGGCCCTCCAGCCGGCGCGCCACCACGTCGTTGCGGGTGAGGGCCTCCTCCTCGCTGTCGGCTTCGACCAGGATCATGGAGTAGACCAGCCCCGAACCGATGGTCTCGGCCAGGCGGCTCTGGAGGTTGATGGCATCGCTGGCGCCAGGCCGCAGGGAGCGCATGTCGGTGTCGATACTGGCCTGAAGGCAGCCCCAGCCGAACACGGCGGTCAGGACCACCCAGGCCGCGATCACCGGCACCGGGTGGTGGATCACGACTCGTGACAGACCCGCCAGTCCGAAGTTGAAGGAGGCGTCCTTGAACGACTCCCGGTGCCGGCGCCCGCCCCTCAGCTTCAGGAAGGCCGGCATGAGGAAGAAGTTGGCTGCCAGCCCCAGGATCATGCCGGCCCCGCAGATGATGCCCAGCTGGACGAGCCCCTGGATGGGGGTGATGGTGCAGGCGGCGAACGCCGCCACCGTGGTGAGCGCCGCCGTCACCACGCCGTCCCCGGTCTCCACCACCGCGCAGTGAATGGCCTCGTCCAGGCTCCGGCCCCGATCCCGCTCCCCCACGTAACGGTTGAACAGGTGAATGGCGAAGTCGATGGCCAGACCCAGCAGGACCGCGGCGGCGGCGGCCGTGAACAGGTTGAGCCGCCCCACCGCGAAGCCGGCGAAACCCATGGTCCAGGCCAGGCCGGTGAGGAGCGGCACCCCCACGTACAGGAGCGAGCCGATGCGCCGGAACGCCAGCAGGAAGAGGATCATGACCCCCGCGAAGGCGGTGGCGATGCTCCAGCCCAGATCGCGCTTGAGCAGAGCGTTGTAGTCGGAGACGATGGGGTAGCCCCCGGTGAGCCCCACCTCGACGCCGGCCAGCGCCTCCTCACCCAGCTCCTCGGCCAGAATGGACCGGGACTCCTCCACCATGGTGCGCACCCGCGCCAGGAACGCGTCGGTGAACGCCAGGTTCTGGGCCGGCTCCGCCGGCTTGACCATCATGAGGAGGAGGGACAGGTCCTGGGAGAAGGGGTAACCGTCCATGAACCGGATGTTCAGGTTCCCCTTGAGTTGCCGGAAGCGGCCGGCGAACAGATCGCGCAGGCCCAAGGGATCCCGGGCCACCAGATCCCGCGCCACGAGCCCCGCGGGCGAGCGGAGAAGCTCCTTGTTGGCCTGGACACGCAGGCGAATGGCCTCCGGCTCCAGCATCCGCGCCAGCTGATGGAGCCCCTCCCCGTCCAGGTAGAGGAGAGCGTAGTCCAGGATGGCGGGCGCCTCCCCCTCCGGCACCTCGCCGCCGAAGCGCAGGTCCACCGACAGCACGTCGCCACTGGCTTCGAGGCGCTGGGCCAGATCCTCGGCCAGGATCTGCCGGACCTCGGCGTCCTCCTCGTCACCGATGAAGACGATCACCAGGTTGTCGGACGTGCCGTAGTGCTCCACCGCCCGGGTGAAGAGCTGCACCACAGGCGAGTCTTCGGGAAGGTAGTCGGCCAGCCCGGTTTCGAACCGGAGCCGGGACATGCCGGCGAAGGCGACGGCCGTGAGCAGCGCCCCGGCCAGGATCACCGTCAGGGGATGGCGGCAGGAGGCATCAGCCACCTTCCCCAGCACGGCCTTCCGGAACGCCAGCAGTCGCGACACGTCGTCCTCGCTCCCGCGCCGCCGCCGGCAAGCCGGCGGGCCGCGCCGGACCGGATGTTATCCGCTCCGGCCTTCCAGCACCGCCACCGCGGCGGCGTGGGTGCGCTGGTGGGTCAGGCTCAGGTGCCATGTGGCGCCGCCCAGGGAGGCGGCCACGTCCCGCGCCCGCCCGTCCAGGCGGACCTGGGGGGCACCCTGGGGCGGACGGAGGATCTCCACGTCGTGCCAGCTGATCCCGCCCGACCAGCCCGTCCCCAGGGCCTTGAGAACCGCTTCCTTGCCGGCGAAGCGCACCGCCCAGCGTGCGGTGCCGCCCCCGACGGCCTCGCAGGCCTCACGCTCCGCCGGCGTGAAGAGCCGCTCCAGGAGCCTCTCGCCGCTCCGGGCCAGCGCCCGCTCCATGCGGGACACCTCCACCAGATCGATGCCGATCCCCAGGATCACGCCGGAGGCCTAGGCCCTGAGGTTGATGCTGGCGGCCCGGCCGGGCCAGCCGCGGGCCGCTTCCACCAGGCTCGGACCCCGCTCCTCCCCGTCCGTGGCGCCAGGCGGGTCGCCGAGCTCGCGCCTGAGGAACTCGGCCATGGCCGCGGCGCGCAGGTTGACCAGGTCCTCCAGGTGGGCTGGAAGCTCCCGGAAGATGGCGTAGCGCAGCACGCCGTCTCCGCCCAGCTCCCACGCCCCGGCCACCCGGCCTCCCACCAGGATGGGGTGGTGCTGAAGCCCCACCGGGCCGGCGGTCCGCCCCTCATCCCGGGCCAGGAGTGTCCGCTTCAGGTCGGCGGCCTCCGCCAGCGGCTCGGGGGAGCTCCACCACCCCACCAGGGCGTCGCGGGCCGGCACCAGAGCCACGCCCGGTGGTTCCGGGGGGGTGTAGGCGGACAGCAGGTCCAGGTCACGGGTGTGGAGGAACCAGGTCCCCTTGAGCCCCTTGAGCCGCACGGCCGCCAGACCGAGCTCGGCGGCGGCGCGGCGCGCCTCCGCCGGGGTGGCGTCCGACCACCAGGTGAAGTCCTGCAGGCGGGCCGGTCCAAGCCAGGCGAAATACCGCGCCGCCAGCGCCCTGATGAACAGCTCCCGCGGCCGCGGCCGCACGTCGGCAGCCACCACCGGTCCCGCCAGGTCCCGGCGCAGGATGAATTCGGTGCGCGGCCGGTCCAGCCGGCGCTCCGCCGGCCGGCAGATCACGTCTCCGGAGGCCACCAGGTCCCACAGGGCCAGATCCACCGTGGTCTCCAGGCCGTGGCGCTCGCCGGCGGGACCGAGCACCTTCACCAGGCGGGCGGGGATACGCTCCCGCAGCTGCTGCGCGGGCAGCGGCCGGCCGGCCAGCACCGCCCGCACCACGTCCTCCAGGTTCATGAGGGCGGCGCGGGTCATGACACGCCGCCGCGTGAGCAGGTCCCGCAGGCGGGCCAGGTTGCGCGGCGCGTGGGCCTGGAGGGCGATCCAGGCGTCCTCCACCGGCACCAGCATGGCGGCGCCCCGCACCGCTGGCAGCTCCACCGCGGTCCCCTCCTGGAACACGGCCCGGTCCAGCTCATGGCGCGCGAAGGCGGCGTAGCGTGCCGCCAGCGCCACGTAGGGCGTGGGTCCCACCGGCGTTTCCAGCCAGCCGGAGCGCAGCAGGGCCGCCGCGATCTGGTGTGGCGCCCGGAGCGTCGGCTGCTGCAGCCCCTGGCGCCGCATCCGCCAGGCAGCGGCGGCGTTCACCTCCACGGTGAGGCTCGGCCGGGCCAGCGCCCGGGGGCGAGGCGCCGGCTTGCGGGCTGTGGTGGCTGCCCTGGTCCGGGTCCCGGTCTTGCGGCGGACGGCCGCCTTCCCGGGGGTGGACTTCTTGCGAACAGCGGACTTCTTGCGGACAGCGGCCTTCTTGCGAGCAGCGGTCTTCTTGCGCGGGGCAGCCTTCTTCTTCGCGGCCGCCTTCTTGCCAGCGGCCCTGGCGTGGGCCGCCTTCTTCCTGCGTGCCGTCGTCTTGCGCGAGCCGGTCTTCTTCCTGGGCACGGGCTCCTCCCCAGCCTCCCGGACGCCGGCGGGCGCCGGGTGCAGGCGCCGGTATCATGACAGAAGCCGGCGCCAGATTGAAGGTGTTGTTGCCGCTGACGTCGGGGCCATGCTACCTTGCGGCTCCCATGGGCGAGGTGGTCTGGATCAACGGCCGCGTCTGGCCCCGGGACGAGGCCAGGATCTCCGTCTACGATCACGGCTTCCTCTACGGGGATTCCATCTACGAGACCGTCCGCACCTCCCGGGGACGCCCCTTCCTCCTGGATCGCCACCTGGCGCGGCTGCGCAGCTCGGCAGCGGCCATCCGACTGGCCCTGGATCGGGATGACGCCGGCTACTGCCACGCCATCCAGGAGACCCTGGCGGCCGGCGGCAACCCGGAGTCGGCCCTCCGGGTCGTGGTCACCCGGGGGGTGGGCGACATTGGCTATGCCCACCGCCTCTGCCCGGCGCCCAGCACCCTCATCTACGCCCGGCCGCTCCGCCCCATCCGTGATCCCGCCCTCCGCCAGGGAGTGCGCGTGGCCATCCTGGACGTGCTGCGCAACGACCGGCGCGCCGTCTCCCCGGCCATCAAGTCGGGCAACCTGCTCAACAACATCCTGGGCGCCTTCGAGGCCGAGAGCAAGGGGGCCGACGAGGGGATCATGCTCAACCGCGGCGGCCAGGTCACCGAGGGGACCATGACCAACGTCTTCATGGTCAAGTCGGGCGTCATCCGCACGCCGCCCCCGGAGGCGGGGCTCCTGCCGGGCATCACCCGCGGCTTCGTGCTGGAGCTGGCCCGGGCGGCCGGGATGCCGGTGGAGGAGGCCCCCTTCGGCCCCGGGGAATTGCGCGCAGCCGACGAGGCATTCCTCACCGGCACCACCCGCGGCGTGCTGGCCATCGTGGCGGTGGACGGCACGCCGGTGGCGGACGGCCGGCCGGGACCCATCACCCTCCGCCTGACCGGGCTGTTCGACACCGCCGAGGACCGCCTTGCGGAGAGGGCCGGACCCCAGGCGGGCTAGCCCTGGTAGGCCACGAATCGCCCGGCCCCGTCGGGGCCGAACCGCAGGTAGCGCCGGCCATCCTTCCAGTCCGGCAGCACCCACAGGCAGCCCCCCTGAACCGGCAGGCACAGCTCCTTGTGAAAGTGCCCCAGCACGGCCCCCTGGTAGCCAGCCGCCACGGCCTGCCGGGCGTGGCCCTCCAGCAGGTCCAGGGGGAGGCGCGCCTTGTGGCGCAGGTTGGTCCCTCGAAGCTGCCGCTCCAGGCTGTCGGCCAGCCGGCGACCCGCCGCCGCCGGCAGCAGCGCCAGCAGCCCCCGCACCGGCAGGGAGCGGCTCACGGCCCGCCAGAGGCGGTAGGGCCGGTCGGCCGCATTGACCAGGTCGCCGTGGGAGACCAGGAGGCGGGTGGGGCCTGCGGCCTCGACCAGGGAGGCGGTGGCCACCTGGTGGAAAGGGTCCCCCTGCCAGTTCTCGGCCACGAAGTAGTCGCGGTTCCCCTCCACGTACTTGAAGCGGACGCCCCGGGCCGATACCTCCCGCAGGACGTCCAGGAGCCGGCCCTGTCCCGGGCTCAGGAAGCGCCGCTTGGCGATCCAGACGTTGAAGAGGTCGCCCACGATGACGCACACGCCGGTGTTGCCGGCCAGGGAGCGCAGGAAGGACAGGAAGGCGGGCAGCTCGTCGTCGCCCTCCACCAGGTGGACGTCGGCGACGAAGACCAGGTCGCTCACGACTCCGGCGTATCCCCCGGGACGTCCTCGTCTCCCGACTTCATGAGGGAGGGCGTCGGGTCGGGGTGATGGCTGACGAGGAACTCGTAAGCCTCGACGATCTCCCGGTTGGCCTCCCGCAGCTCCCTCCACAGGGGATGGTTGAAGTCCAACCCATCCGAGCGAAGCATGGTGATCTCGCCGCGACCCTTGAGCAGAGCCTGGTTCAGGGTGACCAGAGCGGCCTCCAGATCGTCCACCGAGGCGCTGTCGGGAGCCTGGCGCACGGCGACGGTTGCGCGCAGGGCCTGGTCCTGTATCTGGCGCACGGCCAGGAACCGGTCCTGCTCCTCCATGGAGCGCTCGTCCAGTGCCTCACGCACGTCGGTGGCAAGCCCTGAACTGTCGCCCACCTCTCCCCTGCAACCCGGCAGGAGCAGGGTCAAACACAGCAGGACAATGATGCCGGCCCGGTCCATGGGCCTGGATGGTAGCAAAGCGGAAGAGGCGTGGCAAAACGTCATCAGGCTTCGGGCGGCGCCTCCAGGTAGGCCGCCTGGAAGGCCGGGAACCGCCCCTCCAGGATGGCCCGCCGGGCGCCGGCCATGAGTCGCAGGTAGTGGGTCAGGTTGTGGAGGGTGTTCAGCCGCAGGCCGTAGATCTCGTTGCACTGGAGCAGGTGGCGCAGGTAGGCCCTGGAATGGTGCCGGCAGGCGGGGCACGGGCAGTCCTCCTCCGGCGGCCGCGGGTCCTCCCGGTAGGCGCTGTTGCGCAGGTTGAGCCGGCCGCCCCGGACGAACAGGGTCCCGTTGCGGGCATTGCGCGTGGGCATGACGCAGTCGAACAGGTCGACGCCCCGCGCCACCATCTCCAGCAGGTCCTGGGGCGTCCCCATCCCCATGAGGTAGCGGGGGCGGTGGGCGGGGAGAAGCGGCGCCGTGAGGGAGACGATGCGGGAGACCTCCTCCCGTGCCTCCCCCACGCTGACCCCGCCGATGGCGAAGCCGTCGAACGGCTCGGACACCGTGAGGGCAGCCGACTCCCGGCGCAGGTCCTCGAAGATCCCGCCCTGCACGATGCCGAACAGCGCCCCTGGGCCGCGACGCGCCGCCAGGCTGCGGCGGCCCCACGCGGCGCTGCGAGCCATGGCCCTGGCGGCCGCCTCCCGCTCCGCCGGGCAGCCGGTGCACTCGTCGAAGGCCATCATGATGTCGCTGCCCAGCGCTTCCTGGGCCTGGATGCTCCCCTCGGGAGTCAGCTCCATGGCCGCCCCGTCCACGTGGGAGCGGAAGGTCACCCCCGCATCGGTCACGCGGGTCAGGGCGGCCAGGCTGAACACCTGAAAGCCGCCCGAGTCGGTGAGGATCGGCCCGTCCCACCCCGAGAAGCGGTGCAGCCCCCCCAGGCGCGCCACCGTGTCGGGGCCCGGCCGGACCAGCAGATGGTAGGTGTTGCACAGGATCACCGCCGCTCCGGCATCCCGCAGCTCCTGGGGGGAGACCGCCTTCACCGTGGCGGCAGTCCCCACCGGCATGAAGGCCGGCGTGGGGATGGCCCCCCTGGGCGTGGCGAGCACCCCCGCCCGCGGGCCCAGGGCGCCCCCCGCCTCCAGCTTGAAGGGGTAGGCCTCGCTCACCGGACCTCCCGGGGAGGTCCGGGCGCCAGCAGCATGGCGTCCCCATAGGAGTAGAACCGGTAGCCGGCCGTCACCGCCTCGCCATAGGCGGCCAGGATGCGCTCGCGGCCGGCCAGGGCGCTCACCAGCATGAGGAGGCTGGAGCGGGGGAGGTGGAAGTTGGTCAGCAGGCCGTCCACCACCTGGAAGCGGTGGCCCGGCAGGATGAACAGGCCGCAGTGCCCCTCCCCGGCGCGGACCCCGCCGGCGCCGTCGGCGCGCTCCTCCAGCACCCGCACCACGGTGGTGCCGCACGCCACCACCCGGCCGCCCCGCGCCCGGGTCCGGTCCACCGCACCGGCGACCTCCTGGCTCAGGATGAACGGCTCGGGATCCAGGCGGTGCTCCTCGGCCCGCTCCGCCGTCACCGGCCGGAAGGTCCCCGGCCCCACGTGCAGCGTGATCCAGGCCAGCTCCACGCCGTGGGCGGCCACGGCCTCCAGCAGGTCCGGCGTGAAGTGCAGCCCGGCGGTGGGGGCGGCCACGGCACCGGGGCGCCGGGCAAAGACCGTCTGGTACCGCTCCCGGTCGGCGGCGGCCCGTGGATCCCCCGGTTCGCGGCGGATGTAGGGAGGAAGCGGCACCTCCCCGTGGGCCGCCATGAGAGCCTCCAGGTCCGGGCCGTGAAAGCGCACCAGCGCCTCGCCGCCCCCGCGATGGGCCAGCACCTCGGCCCGGGCGCCGCCAGGGAGATCCAGCTGCTCCCCGGGCCGGGGGCGGTGTCCCGCCCGCAGGAGGCAGGGACGCACCGGCTCTTCTGGCGGACTTCCGGGAAGGGGCGGCAGCACCAGCAGCTCCACCCTGCCGCCGGTGGGGCGGCGACCGTGCAGCCGGGCCGGCTCCACCCGTGTGTCGTTGAGGACCAGGAGATCGCCTGCGCACAGCTCACCGGGGAGATGTGTGATCCGCCCGTGGCGGGGCGCGCCACCTCCGGCGGGCAGGATCATGAGGCGGGCGTCCTCCCGTGCGGCGGGCGGCTCCTGGGCGATCCGCTCCGGCGGCAGCGTGTAGTCGAACCAGTCGGTGTCCACCCGGCTCAGCCCCGGCGGACCCTGGCCAGGAACCCCTCCAGGACCTCCCGGCGGCGGCGGCGCTCACCGGCCTCGTCGCCAGGGGCCGGGAGTCGTGCCCCGGAGGCGTAGGGGCTGGGGTCGGGCACGCCGGCGGCGGCGAAGCCGCGCAGGCGCAGCACGCACGAGTCGCAGCGGCCGCAGGCGCGGCTCTCCTCCCGGTAGCAGGACCAGGTGAGGTGGAACGGCGTGCCCAGATCATGGCCGCGGCGGACGATGTCGGCCTTGCTCAGGCCGATGACCGGGGTGATCAGCCGCACCCTGCTCTCCGGGCGCGTCCCCAGCCGGATCGCCTCCTGGAACGCGTCGTAGAACACCTGGCGGCAATCGGGGTAACCGGACGAGTCCTCCTCCACGGCGCCGATGACCACCTGCCCCGCTCCCAGCACCTCGGCCCACGAGACCGCCGCCGCCAGCAGGTGGCTGTTGCGGAACGGCACATAGGTGGCCGGGATCCCCGCCCCCGGACCGCCGGCGTCGGCCACCGGGATGTTGGGATCGGTCAGGGCCGAGCCGCCGATGGCCCCCAGGTGGTCCAGCCGGATCACCAGCTTGGCCACCGCCTGGAAGTGGTGGGCCAGGGCCCCGAAGGAGACCCGCTCCCGGTTGGCGGTGCGCTGGCCGTAGGTGGCGTGCAGGCAGGCGAGGCGGTGGGTCCGGGCCGCCTCGGCCGCCGCCACCGCCGAGTCCATGCCGCCACTGAGCAGCACCACCGCCAGGGGCCGCTGGTCCCGGTTCACGTCACACCCCCCGCTCGGCGTCGGGCCAGATGAGCCGGTGGAGCTGCAGGTTGAGGCGCACGGGCAGGCGATCCTCCAGGATCCAGCCGGCCAGCGCCGCCGGCTCCAGCTCGCCCGCCGCCGGAGAGAAGAGGACCGGGCAGATGTCGGTCAGGGCGCGGCCCCGGCAGCGGCGCTCCGCCAGCACGCGCCGGGCCCACAGGTAGTCCTCCCTGCCGGTGAGGACCACCTTGATCTCGTCTGAGGGGCGCAGCCGATCAAGGTTCTCCCAGCGGTTGCGCGCCGCCATGCCGCTGCCCGGCGTCTTCAGGTCCAGGACGATGGTGGTGGCCGCGGCCGCCCGGCCGATGTCCACGTGGCCGCCCGTCTCCACCATGGTGACGGCGCCGGCGGCGGCCAGCCCCTCCAGCAGCAGCCCCACCGCCTCCTGCTCCAGCGGCTCGCCGCCGGTGACGAGCACGAGCCGTTCCCCCAGCGCCTGCACCCGGTCCAGGACCTCCTCCACGGTCATCTCCTGCCCCTGGTGGAAGGCGTAGGCGGTGTCGCAGTAGCCGCAGCGAAGACCGCAGCCGGTGAGACGCACCAGCGTGCACGGCTGGCCCGCCCGGGTGGACTCCCCCTGCAGGCTGCGGTAGATCTCGTTGATGACCAGCACCCCGGCGCGGGTGTTGCGGCGGGCGGCGGCGCTTCCCGTCACGGCCTCTTCCCTCCCGCCAGGCGCCGGAGGGTGGCCATGTTGGCCACGTCCTCGGCCAGGTCCTTCCCCTTGGGGGTCTCCAGCACCAGCGGCAGATGCCGGGTGCGCTCGTCGTTCACCAGCAACCAGAACGGCAGGAGCCCCATCTCCCCCTCGCCCAGGCCGGCGTGCCGGTCCACCTTGCACCCCAGGCCCTTCTTGGAGTCGTTGACATGGACGCAGGCCAGCCGCGTGAGGCCCACGGTCCCGTCCAGCGCCTCCAGGGTTTCGTTCCACCCCTCCTCGGTGTGGATGGGATAGCCCGCCGCGAAGACGTGGCAGGTGTCCAGGCAGACCGCCGCCCGCTCCGGCTGATCCAGGCCGGCCAGGATGTCGCGCAGGTGCTCGAAGCGGTGGCCCACCGTCGTCCCCTGGCCGGCGTGGGTCTCCAGGGCGGTGGTCACCGGGGCATCCCCGGTGGCGGCGTGGGCCCGGTTCAGGGCCGCCGCGATCCGCTGCACCGCCGCCGCCTCGCCGCTGCCCATGTGGGCGCCAGGGTGGAACACCAGCACCGGGATCCCCAGGATGTGGCAGCGGCGGATCTCCTCGGTGAAGGCATCCACCGATTTTTCCCAGAGGTCATCGTCGGGACTGGCCAGGTTGATGAGGTAGCTGTCGTGGGCCACCACGGCGCGGAGGGGTCCCGCCTTCATCCCCTGGCGGAACCGCTCCACCTCGCCGTCGTCCAGCGGGCGCGCACGCCACTGGTTGGACGACTTGGTGAACACCTGCAGGGCGGTGCAGTCCACCTCCCGGCCCCGCTCCAGGGCCCGGTCCATGCCGCCGGCGATGCTCATGTGGGCTCCCAGGAGGAGGTCCGGCGGCGCCTTGGGGGCAGCGCTCACTTCTTCTCGAGGACCTTGTCGCCCAGCACCGTGTTGAACTCGTCCAGCCACACCCGCTTGGGCTCCACCGGCAGCTTGGCCTTGAAGGTGAAATCGGCGGTGCCCACCGCCACGTTCTGGATGGAGGGCTGCTTGCCGCCCAGCTCGTAGAAGACCGGCATGAGCACCTGCTTGTAGTCGTCCGGATCCTGCACGATGCGGCCGGTGAGGAGGTAGCTGCCATCCTCGGTCTTCTGGGTCTGGTACGAGAACCGGAACGTGGGCGTGCCCGTGCTGTAGAACCACTGGTCGAAGAACCAGTCCATGGAGCCGCCGGTGACCTCTTCCACCACCTCCTTGAGCATGGAGGTGGTGGCCATGCGCCCGTCGTACCGCTTGAGGAAGCTCTGCATGCCCTCCACGAACTTCTCGTGGCCGATGGTCATGCGCAGCATGTGGACCACATACGCGCCCTTGTTGTAGATGAGGTTGGTGCGGTAATTCCCGGCCACGGCGGGATCGCTGGCGGAGGCGTAGTTGGCGGCGGCGATGGGAAAGCCGGACCGCTCGCCGATCTTGGCGCCATCCTGCCATGCCCTGAGCTTCTCCTGGAACTTGCCCATGCCATCGATCTGGAGCACGTAGAGCGCCGAGGCGTACTCAGTGAACGCCTCCGACAGCCACTGGTCCTCGTCCCGCCCCCACAGGACCTTGTGGCCCCACCACTGGTGGCCCAGCTCGTGGGCGAAGAAGTCGTGGAAGTAGGGGCCGCGGGCGCCCGAGAAGGCGGCCAGCAGCCCCGTGGGCAGGAACGCCTCCCCCGTCAGGAACAGGATCCCTGGGGGCGCCTGGCCGAAGCCCATCCCCGTGGCCATCTGGGTGATGTCGATGCGGTCGTAGGGGTAGGGGCCGTAGAGGGCCTCCAGCAGCTTGAGGATGACCTTGGCCTCCTCGGCCACCGACTTGGACTTGGTGGTGCCGCGCAGGTCCCCCATGGGGTTGGCGTGCACTCCGACCTTGATCTCCTTCCCCGTCACCTCGCTCTTGTAGGTGTCCTCGCGGGTCTGGAAGCGGCCGAAGATGAGGCTGGGGAAGGCGACCTCCTTGTCCAGCTTCCAGCGCGTGATCTGCTGTCCTGCCTCCTCCTTCTCCTCCACCAGCGTGCCCGACGCGATGGCCGAGAGCGGCTTCTTCACCTTGATGGTCCAGTCCAGCGCATACTGGCCTCCCACGTAGCCGTGCTGCGGGAACCAGGGGTAGGTGTTGACGATGTTCCAGCTCTGGTCGGTGATCTGGATGATGGTCTGCTCCTCGGCCACGAAGCGCAGCGTGGTGGGCTGGCCCGGGGGAAGCGGCTGGGCCAGGCGCACGAACAGCGCATTGGCCTTGTGCATGAAGGGCAGGTCGTTGCCCTGCTCGTCGGTGACCGATTTGAGGGTGACGGGCCGGCCGCCCTTCTCCCACCAGCCATAGCCGTAGTTGTTGATGAGGTCGAAGGGGACCACCTTGAGCTCGTCGGCCAGGGAGGAGAACGTCACCTTGGCGTCGATGGTGAACGCCAGGGTGTTGGGAAGATCCACCGTCATCTCGATCTTGGTGATGTCCAGGAGGGTCTTCTGATCCAGGAGGAGATCGGCGTCCCAGTGCCCCTTCTGGTCGTGGTCCTCCTTCCGGTCGAAGGCGGTCCAGGTGAACACACGCTGGGTGACCCCGGCGCCGACGGTGGGATGGGTCCCGATCCAGATCTCGGTGGGGGCCAGGTCCACGTTGGCGTAGGTCAGCCATTCCGGGCCGATGGCGAACTCGGCCACGAAGAACGGGAAGCGATCGATGCCGTTCTCCACCTCCAGGAGAAAGGGAATCTGGAGCGTGAGCGGGGCGTAGAACAGCTTGGTATTCCGATCGCCGAAGCTCTTGTCGGCGGCGGCGCCATCGCCGCCGCCGTCCTGAAGCAAGGGGACGAGCTGCTCCTCCAGCCCGTCGCTGAACCGCAGGTAGACCTCGCTGACCTTTGCCTTGAAGATGTCGAAGTCCTTCTCACCCGAGGCGGGCCGGAGCACGGCGTCGGCGGGCAGCTTGCCCGGGAAGGAAACCCCTGCGTTCTGACCCTTGAGGGTCGCCCGCAGCATGTTCAGGCCGGTGAGGCCGTTGCTGGTGAGGGTGACCACCCCCTGCCCCACGAAGTGGGCGCCGGTGATCCGGTCGCGGATGGGCTGGGCCAGCCAGAGCCGGCCGGAGATCAGCTCCAGGACCATGCCGTCCCGCTCGATCTTCAGACTGCTCACCGGAACCGAGCGGCTGGTGTCCAGCCCGATGCGGGTGAAGGCGTCGAACGCCTCCGCCATGGCACTGTCCTCGGCGGCCAGGGTGGGTGTGGGGGTCAGGGCCAGTGCCCCCGCCAGGCAGGCCGTGGCGGCGAGGAACACGGGGAACCGGGGTCGGCGGGACGGGGGCAGCGGGACCATGTCATCCTCCCGAGGGCGGCGGAACCGGGCGATCCGGAAGCAAGAGAGAGCGCCAGGATTGTAAACGGCGGGCCGGGACTCCCGCAAGCGCCCGCAGCCGGTCCCCGGGCGGCCCGGCCCCCGCTCCGGCGCCGCTCTCAGGCCGCGCCGGGGCGCGCAAACAGCCCCTCGATCTCCTGGCGGTAGCGCTCCATGACCACCGGCCGGCGCACCTTCAGTGTGGGCGTGAGGGTGCCGTCCTCGATGGTGAACTCCCTGTCCAGCAGGCGAAAACGCTTGACCACCTCCGCCGGCCGCCCGTTGAGGGATGATCCCGCCCGCCGGCCCAGCTGGTCCCGGATGAGGTCCAGCACCGGTTGCTGCTCCAGGAGATCCCGGGGCGACGCGTAGGGGATGGCCTGGCGCCTTGCCCAGGCCTCCAGCTCGCCAAAAGCCGGCACCACCAGCGCCCCAAGGTAATCCCGGTCCTGCCCCACGATGACCACCTGATCCACGAAGCGGCTGGTCTTGATCCGCTCCTCGATGGGCTCCGGCTCCACGTTCTCGCCACTGGCCAAAACGATGGTGTCCTTGGCGCGGCCCGTGAGGACCAGATCCCCGGAGGGAAGGATCCGGCCCAGGTCCCCGGTGTCCAGCCAGCCGTCCCGCGCCAGGACCCGGGCCGTGGCCTCCGGATCCCGGTAGTACCCGGCCATGACCTGGGGACCCCGCACCAGGATCCGGCCCAGCTCACCCGGCGCAACCTCCCGTCCCCCGGTGTCGGCAATGCGCACCTCGGTGCCGGGCAGCGGCCGTCCCACGGTGCCGGTGACGTTGTGCTCGAACCGCCGGCAGGTGAGGACCGGCGAGGTCTCGGTGAGGCCGTAGCCGTTGAGAAGCTTGAGCCCCACCACCTCGAAGAAGAGGTCCAGAGCCGGCGGCAGGCTGGCGCCGCCGGACAGGGCGCCGCGCAGGCGACCGCCGGCGGCCCGCCGCACCGGGCGGAAGACGACCCCGCGGCAGAGGAGATGCAGCACCGGGGCGCAGGCCAGCCACTCCCCCAGGGCCCGCAGCCGGCCCGGCCGGCGCGGCCCGCAGCCCGGGTCGGGCTCCCCTGCCAGCACCTTCCGGGCCAGGACCGCCCGGGTCCCCGCCGACCAGGCGGCCAGGGCCAGGGCGCGCTTCAGCGGCGGCGCCTCGGCGATGCTCGAGGTGGCCTTCTGGTGGATCTTGGTCCAGATCCTGGGCACCGAGGCGAAGAACCGCGGGCGCACCGCCTGCAGGTCCTCCTTGAAGGTGCGCAGGGTGGTGTAGACGATCTCCGCGCCCATGCACAGGGCCGCGTACTCCACCGTGCGCTCGTACATGTGCCAGCTAGGCAGGATGGAGAGGACCGACTCACCGGGGCCCACGTGGATGACCTGGCTGATGCCAGTCAGGTTGGAGAGGATGTTCCCATGGGTGAGCATCACCCCCTTGGGCCGACCGGTTGTGCCCGAGGTGTAGACGATGGTGGCCAGATCATCCCGGCCCACTCGAGGCGCCGGGAACGTGGCAGGGAAGCGGCCGGCCGACAGGGCCCGCCGTCCGGCCTCCCGCACCTCGCTGAAGCCGCGCGCCTCCCGCCGGGGATCCTGTCCGTCGGACAGATCGATGAGGACCTCCAGCGCAGGCAGCCGGTCGCGGACGGCACGCAGCGCCGCCAGCTCCTCGGGGCCCGCGGCCACGGCGAAGCGGCAGCCCGAGTGGGCCAGGGTGGCCGCCAGCTCCTCGGCGGAGATGCGCGACGGCCGCGGCACGTCCACCGCTCCGCACGACAGGATGGCCAGATCGGCCACCAGCCAGCGGTCCCAGTTCTCGGAGACCAGGGCGACCCGGTCCCCCGGCTGCAGCCCCAGCAGGGTCAGACCCGCGGCCAGCTCCCGGACCTGGGTGGCCGCCTCGGCGTAGGTCACCGGCGCGAAGGCCCCTCCCTCCCGCCGCCGGAGAGCAGGCCGGTGGGGGTGGGCCGCCGCGCTGGCGAAGAAGGCCTGGGCGATGTTGTCCGCCTCGAGAGACGCGGGAACCGGCATGGCGGCGCCAGTATACCGGAACCGATTGACGCCCATGGGGCACGGCGGTACGGTGCGGGCATGCTTCCGCGCTCCTGGCGCACCGCCGTCGGCGTCCTCCTGGCCGCCGCCGCCTGCTCCTCCCCGGCCCATCTCCCCGAGGCGGGCCCGCAGGGAGATCGGTCCGCCGAGCCGGTGCTCCTCCCCTTGCTGCAGCCGGGACGCGTCCTCTCCTTTCGCGGCCGCAGCGTGCTGGACCTGTCGGCCCCGGACCAGGCGCCGGCGCCCCGGGTCGGCGCCCTGTTCACCCGGCTGCGGCTCCTGGGGCAGGACGGCGACACCCTGCGCCTGTCCGAGGAGAGCGAGCTGGCCGCCGCCGACGGCGAGTCGGCCGCCGTGCTCTCCGCGCCGCGTGAGCGGCGCCGGCTGGTCTTCCGGGTGGATGCCGCCGCCGGGGAGGTGGCGCTGGAGGAGCACACCACGGCGCCCCGCCACGGAGAGGGATACGGCGAGCCGGTTTCTGTCCCGTTCACCGACGATGGCTTTGGCCTCAACGCCGCCGCCCGCCGCGCCGCCGGGCTGGTGAGCCTGACCCTGCCCGCCCGCTGGATGGCGGACCTGGCGGCCGGCCGGAGCGTCCATCTGGC
>JBFGDW010000022.1:0-19978 GCA_041580435.1 Candidatus Polarisedimenticolia bacterium
CCCCGCCGCCGGCCCCCGAGCCCGCCCCTGAGCCGCCCAAGCGGCCATCCCTGGATACCCTCAACGCCGAGCTGCGTCCCATCCACTTCGACTTCGACAAGTCGGCGATCCGGAAGGATGCCGGCCCGGTGCTTGACTCCAACGCGGCGCTCATGAAGAAGTACCCCGAGCTGAAGATCGTCATCGAGGGGCACTGCGACGAGCGGGGCACCATCGAGTACAACCTGGCCCTGGGGGATCGCCGGGCCATGGCGGCTCAGCGCGAGCTGGTCTCGCGCGGGATCGCCGCGTCCCGGATCTCCACCATCTCCTACGGCGAGGAGCGCCCGGTGGATCCAGGCCACAGCGAGAGCGCCTGGGCCAAGAACCGGCGCGCAGAGTTCAAGTTCACCGAGTAGTTCCAGGGAGGGGAAGGGCCGGCAACCAGGCCCTTCCCCCGCCCTCCAGCCGGGCCGCGGCCGCCTAGAAGTGGTCCTTGACCCGGCGGTAGAGTTCCGCCGTGGCCTCCACGTCCGCCTGGCAATAGGCGGCGATCTCCTCCAGGCGCCCTTCGTGGTACGCCTCCCCCACCTTCTCTCCTGACAGGCTCCCCTTGGGCGAGGGGATGCCGAACAGGGCGCAGAAGAAGTCCAGGCTGCCATGGCGCTGCTCGTAGAAGTGGGTGAGCAGCTCCCTCAGGTCGTAGTGGGGCTGGCGGCTGTAGCGGCGGCAGTCAAGGCGCACCGTGGGGGCGATCCCCAGGATGGCCGAGCGCAGCTGCAGGAAAGGGAAATCGAAGCGCTTGCCGTTGAAGGTGATCCAGAGATCGAACGCCTTGATGAGCTGCCAGAACTCGGCCAGGAGGGCGGCCTCGTCGTCCCCGGAAAGGATCCGCCCCTGGCCGGTGTCGGGGTTGTGCATGCCGATGACGATGACCTTGCCGGTGGCGCCCCACAGGCTGAACCGCCGCTCGGCCTCCTGGCGCCGGGCCGCGTCGGGCTCGGTGCCGGCGGGGCCGGGATCGAACCAGCGCAGCAGATCCGGGCGGAAGCGCTCGGGGAATGCCGACAGGGGCTGCCCCACCGTCTCGATGTCCACCACCGTCCTGTTCATGGCTCCCTCCCCGGGCCTGCCGGCCGGTCCCGGCGCCGGCATGATACGGAGCCGCGCGGGTCGCATCAACCGATCTGGCCAGTGCCGTCCGGCCGGGGATAGAATCGGCCCATGACCGGATCGGTGGCCGAGCTTCCCTACTGCGCCTCTCCCTTCGCCTACCGGCGGCGTCCCACCCGCGTGGTCATGGTGGGGGACGTGGGAGTGGGCGGGAGCCATCCCATCCGGGTCCAGTCCATGACCACACCCGCCACCACCGACGTGGCGGCCACCGTGGCCCAGATCCAGCGCCTGGTGGCGGCCGGCTGCGAGATCGTGCGGGTGACGGTCCCCTCCTCGGCCGATGCCGCCGCCCTCCCCGAGATCCGGAGCGGCCTGCGGGCCCAGGGGATCCAGGTGCCCCTGGTGGCCGACATCCACTTCTCCCCCCAGGCGGCGCTTCTGGCGGTGCCCCACGTGGAGAAGGTCCGCATCAACCCGGGGAACTACGCCGACAAGAAGCGTTTCAAGATCTGGGAATACACCGACGAGCAGTACGCCGCCGAGCTGGAGCGCCTGGAGGAGCGGTTCGTTCCCCTGGTGAAGGCTTGCCAGGAGCGGGGCGTGGCCATGCGCATCGGCACCAACCACGGCTCCCTGTCGGACCGCATCCTGAACCGCTACGGCGACACACCCATGGGAATGGTGGAGTCGGCGCTGGAGTTCGTGCGCATCTGCCAGCTGCATGGATATCACGAGCTGATCCTGTCCATGAAGGCCTCAAACCCCATGGTGGCCATCCAGGCTTACCGCCTGCTGGCAGCCCGGATGGACGCCGAGGGGATGGACTACCCGTTCCACCTGGGGGTGACCGAGGCAGGGGACGGCGAGGACGGCCGGGTCAAGTCGGCCATCGGCATAGGGGCCCTCCTGGACGACGGCCTGGGCGACACGGTGCGCGTCTCCCTCACCGAGGACCCGGTGGCGGAGATCCCGGTGGCCCAGGCGCTGGTGCGGCCGTACATCGGACGTCCTCCAGGCGCCCCCCCGGCCGCCGGGGGGCGCCTGGAGGAGAGCCGCCAGCCGTTCGCCTACCGCCGCCGGACAGCCCAGGAGGTCGCCGCCGGCCCCGCCACCATGGGTGGGGACCAGCCGGTCCGGGTGGAGAACCTGCTGTCGGCGCCGCCGGCTGACGACGAGACGGCCCGCCGCCTCCTGGAGGCGCTGGCCGGGCCGTCCACCGCGGCCGAGACCCGCACCGAGGTGCTGGAGGTCGTGCTGGCCGACCCGGATCAGGTGCACCGCCTCGAGGCGCTGGCCCACGTGGCCGCCCAGGTGGCCCCCGGCCTGGCCCTTGCGGGGCGTCCCACCGCCGCCTTCCTCCACGCCCGCGCCCACGCCGAGTTCACCCGCATCCTGCGCCTGGTGCGCCGGGTCGCCTTCCGGGTGCGCGCCCCCCTGGACGAGGACGGCCTGCTCAAGCGGGGGATCGGCCTGGATCTGGCGCGCCTGGCCGGCCGGCCCATCTGCTGGGTCCTGGCCCCCTCCGGCCCGTCCATCCGGGCGGAGGTGGCCGCCGACCTGGCCGCCGACCTGGTGGAGCGAAGCCGGCGGGCTGGGCTGACCCACGTGGCGGTGGCCCTGGAGCCCGGTTTCGCCCAGCCGGTGACCCCGGCCTACCGGATGCTCGCGGCGCGCCTGGACGCCGACCGGCTGCGCGTCCCGCTGATCCTGGTGGACCGCCCGGAGACCGCCGGAGAAAACCGCGGCCTGGGGGCGGCCGCCCGCCTGGGCTCACTGCTGTGCGACGGGATCGGCGACGCCGTCCGGCTGGAGATCCGCGCCGCCGACGGCGCCCGGTCCGACGCCGTGGCCGACCTGGCGGCGGCCAAGGAGCTGGCCTACACCCTGCTCCAGGGGGCCCGCGTCCGCATCGTCAAGACCGAGTTCATCTCCTGCCCGTCCTGCGGCCGCACCCAGTTCGACCTGGAGGAGACCACCCGGCGCATCAAGGCCCGGACCGGCCACCTCAAGGGACTCAAGATCGCCATCATGGGCTGCATCGTCAACGGGCCCGGCGAGATGGCCGATGCCGATTTCGGCTACGTGGGGTGGGGCCCGGGGAAGATCGCGCTGTTCGTGGGGCGGGAGATGGTCGCCCGGGACGTGCCCACCGCCGAGGCCGATGCCCGACTGGAGGAGCTCATCCGCCAGCACGGGCGCTGGGTGGAGCCGCCGGCCTAGGAGGCGTCCTTGCCGTTGCCGGCGGTCATCAGCAGCCCCTTCTTTTCCAGGGCCGCAAGCGTGCGCTCCACGTCGGCGCGCAGATCGACTCCCGGCGGGACATCGAAGTGGGCGCGGATCTCCTCCTCGATCTCCTCCACGGAGTGCTCCCCGTCGCACAGCTCCCAGATGAACTGGGCGGTCTCGTTGAGGACGTGAAACGTGTTGGAGGTGCTGTCGTAGAGCATCCGCTGCCGGCGGGTCGATCGGGTGCTGACGTCCGGCCTGCCGCGAGGCTTCAGTGGGCTCATGGACATGGCCTCCTGCGCTGGGCGCGCGACTACCCCTTCCCCTTGGCTTCCTTGACGGCCTTGGTCAACGCCGGGACCAGCTCGAACAGGTCCCCCACGACGCCCACGTCGGCCACCTCGAAGATGGGGGCTTCCTTGTCCCGGTTGATGGCGATGATATACCCCGACTGCTTCATGCCCACAATATGCTGGATGGCGCCGGAGATGCCGGCGGCGATGTAGAGCTTGGGCTTGACGGTGACCCCCGACGAGCCCACCTGGTGCTCGTGGGGAAGCCAGCCGGCGTCGGTCACCGGCCGGGAGGCGCCCACCTGCCCCCCCAGAGCGTCGGCCAGCTCCTGGATGATGCCGAACTTCTCGGCGCTGCCCAGGGAGCGGCCGCCCGACACGATGACCTCGGCACTGGCCAGATCCACCTTCCCCTTGGGAGCGGCCACCACCTCCACGAACCGCTGGCGCACCTGGGCGGCCGACAGGCCCGGGGCGAACTCCTCCACGGCCCCCGCGGTCTGGCCCTCGAAGGCGGGGAAGGCACCCTTCTGCACCGTGGCCACCAGCGGCGAGCCCGCGAGCTCCATCTTCACCTGGAGCTTGCCGTTGAACATCATCCGCGTCCAGGCCTTTCCGGCCCCCTCCACGCCCACCACCTCGGTGAGGGCGGGCAGGCCGTGGGCCGCCGCCAGCCGGGGAGCCACGTCCCACCCCATGGGGGAGTGGGAGAAGAGGACCACGCCGATCTCCTGGGCGGAGACCAGCGCCTTGAGGGCCGCCACGGCGCCGTCGGCGGTGACGTGGGTCAGGAGCGGGTCCTTGACGGCGAACACGGTGTCGGCCCCCCGGCTCGCCACCTCACGGGCGGCGGCGGCCGGGTCGGCCCCCAGCACCGCGGCGCACGCAGTGCCTCCCCCCGCCTCGGCCATGGAGCGGGCCAGCCCCACCAGCTCGTAGGCGCTCTCCCGGACGCGCCCTCCCTCGGTCTCCACCACGGCGAGAATGCGGCCGGCCATCACAGCACCCCCGTGTTCTCGCGGATGCGCTTGACCAGCTCGGCGGTGATCTCCTCCAGGGAGCCCGAGAGGATCTCGCCGCCCTCCTTCTTCTCGGGATGGGACAGCCCCGAGAAGGTGATCTTCGCCCCGGCCCGGCCCACCGCCGACGGCTCCACCCCCAGGTCCGAAGGCGCGGGCGTGGCGATCTCCTTCTTCTTGGCCGCCATGATCCCCTTGATGGAGGCGTAGCGCGGCTCGTTGATGCCGGTCTGCACCGTGATGAGGGCGGGGAGAGGCAGATCCACCACCTCCCGCCGGTCCCCCTCCAGCTCCCGCTCCACCCGCAGGCCCGCATCGCTCCTGTCGATCTTCATGGCGCCGGTGGCGTGGGGCACCCCCAGCATCTCCGCCAGGATCACAGGGGTCTGGGCCAGGTTGTCGTCGTCGGCCTGCAGGCCGCACAGGATGAGATCGGGGTTCTCGGGGCGCAGCGCCGCCGCCAGGGCGGTGGCATTGGACCACGGGTCGCCGCCCGAAAAGGCCGCGTCCTTCAGGTGCACCGCCCGGTCGGCGCCGGTGGCCAGGCAGGTCTTGAGGGCCTGCCCCACCCGGTCCGGGCCGATGCTCACCGCCAGCACCTCGGCGCCGTGGGCATCCTTGAGCTTGAGGGCCTCCTCCAGGGCGTAGCGGTCGTACTCGTTGATCTCGAAGTTGATGCCCGCCTCCTCGATCCAGGTCTGCTCGGCGTTGACGCTGAGGGTGGCGTCCGAGTCGGGCACCTGCTTGACGCAAACCGCAATCTTCATGGCGCTCCCGCGTGGGTCAGCCGGATGACGCCCCCACCGGAGGTCGCCTGCACGGCCCTGTCTGCTGGCTGATGGTGAACCTGGAGTCGGTTCCGGTGATTGGTGGAGCTGACGGGGATCGAACCCGTGACCTCGTGAATGCCATTCACGCGCGCTCCCAGCTGCGCCACAGCCCCACTCGGATCAAGGCGGCGATGCTACCAGAGCCCGGCCGACACGGTCAAGAATCCCCATCTCGGGATTCCGGGCGCCTGGGAGGGCACAACCCCTGCTCCGCCAGCCAGGCCGGGTTGTAGAGCCGGGAGACGGACCGGGAGCCGGTGTCGCACAGGTTGCAGACGATGGTCTTCCCCCGCCCGGCCCCCCGGGCCCACTGCAGGGCGCCGGCCACCGAGAGGCCGGCCGAGGCCCCCACGAACAGGCCCTCGTCCCAGAGCAGGTGGTAGGCCTCGTCCACCGCCTCCTGATCCCCCACCCGCACCGCGTCGTCCACCACGCTGGCGTCGAAGCAGCGGGTCACCCGGCCGATCCCCACCCCCTCGATGATGGACGAGCCAGGGGCGTCGGTTCCGCCCTCCTTGACGTGGGAATAGAGGACCGAGCCCAACGGGTCCGCCACCACCACCTGGATGTCCCGGCGGCGCTCCTTCAGGAAGCGCCCCACGCCGCTGAGGGTGCCGCCGGTGCCGCACCCCATGACCACGGCATCCACCTCCCCCCCGGTCTGCTCCCAGATCTCCGGACCGGTGGTGGTGTAGTGGGCCTTGACGTTGTCGGGATTGTCGAACTGGTTGGCCCAGATGGCGTTGTCCATGCCGGCGGCCAGTTCCCGGGCCACGTGGTTGTAGTTTCCCGGGTCGGAGTAGGGGGCCTTGGGGACGAGCCGGACCTCCGCGCCCAGCAGCCGGGCAAAGGCCACCTTTTCAGGGCTCATGGTGTCGGGAATGACGAACAGGCAGCGGTACCCCTTCACTGCAGCCACCAGGGCCAGGCCGATGCCCGTGTTGCCCGCCGTCCCCTCCACGATGGTCCCGCCCGGGCGCAGTTCCCCCCGCCGCTCGGCCTCCTCCACGATGGTGCGGGCGGGGCGGTCCTTCACCGAGCCGGTGGGGTTGAGGAACTCGCACTTGGCCAGGATGCGGGCCCCGGCCCGGGCCGAGACCCGGGGAAGATGGACCAGCGGGGTGTTGCCGATGAGGGCCACCGGGTCGGCGGCGATAAGGACGGACATGGCCGGACCTCCGGCGGGACTCAGGGTGTCGGGGGAGATTCTAGCGGAGCCGGGCGGCCTTGCAAACGACCGGCAGACGGGATGTTATAATCCCGCCTTCCGAAAACTCGACCTGACCACAGCCCCGCTCGCCACACACCCGAGGAGAGGATCTTGGCCCCGGACACGGACAGATACGACGTCACCGTCATCGGCAGCGCCCCCGGCGGCTACGTCGCCGCCATCCGCGCCGCCCAGCTGGGGCTGAGGGTGGCGCTGGTGGAGAAGGCTCCGGCCCTGGGCGGCACCTGCCTCCACTGGGGCTGCATCCCCACCAAGGCGCTGCTGGAGGCGGCCCACGTCCTGGATCTGACCCGGCGCTCCGGGGAGTTCGGCGTGCAGGCCGGCAAGGTGGGCTTCGACTGGGGCGCGGTGCAGAAGCGCAAGCAGTCGGTGGTGGACCAGCAGGCCAAGGGGCTGGACTACCTCATGAAGAAGAACAAGATCACCGTGGTGGCCGGCACCGGGAGGCTCGCGGGCAAGGGGAAGGTGGAGGTGAAGGGGGGCGACGGGAAGACCTCGGCCCTGTCCACGGCCCACGTGATCCTGGCCACCGGCTCCCGCACCAAGGGGCTGCCCCACATCCAGCCCGACGGCAAGGTGATCGTCGACTCGGACCACATCCTCGCCCTGGAGAAGGTGCCCGGCTCCCTGCTGGTGCTGGGCGCGGGCGCCGTGGGCATGGAGTTCGCCTCCATCTACAGCCGCTTCGGGACGGAGTGCACGGTGGTGGAGATGCTCCCCCGGGCGCTGCCGGTGGAGGACGAGGAGGTCAGCAAGGAGATCCAGCGGGCGTTTGCGAAGCGCAAGATCCAGGTCCTGGCCGGGAGCAAGGCCGAGTCGGTGAAGGTGTCCGGCGGCAAGGCCGTCGCCCGGGTGGTGCCGGCGGAGGGGGACGGGCCCGTGGAGGAGATCTCCGCCGAGATGGTGCTGGTGGCGGTGGGGCGCGCCCCGGTCACGGACCAGATCGGCCTGGAGTCGGCGGGCATCAAGGTCCAGGACGGGTTCATCCCGGTGGATGCCCACCAGCGCACGTCCTCCCAGGGGATCTTCGCCATCGGCGACATCGTGGCCATCGAGGGGCGCCGCCACCCCATGCTGGCCCACGTGGCCAGCCATGAGGGCATTGTGGCGGCAGAGACCATCGCCGGCGTCCCCACCCGCCCGGTGAACTACGACCGGGTGCCCTCGGTGACCTACTGCGAGCCGGAGGTGGCCAGCGTGGGGCTCACCGAGGCGGCGGCCCGGGAGCGCGGCCACCAGGTGAAGGTGGGCAAGTTCCCCATGACGCCGGTGGCCCGCGCGCGCATCACCGGCGAGACCGACGGCTTCGTCAAGGTGGTGGCCGACGCCCGCTACGACGAGGTCCTGGGCGTCCACATCATCGGCGCCAAGGCCACCGAGCTCATCGCCGAGGCCTGCGCCGCCCTCAACCTCGAGACCACCAGCGAGGAGCTGGCACGGACCATCCATGCCCACCCGACTCTCTCCGAGGCGGTGGGGGAGGCGGCCCACGGTGTCCACGGCCACGTCATCCACATCTGAGTCCCTGGCGCGGGAGCTGGGCAGGGAGCGGCTGCTGGAGCTCTGGCGCCTGCTGCTGCTCAACCGCCGCCTGGAGGAGCGCCTGTCCAACCTGTACCGGCAGGGGCGGATCGTGGGGGGGCTGTACCGCTCCACCGGCCAGGAGGCCATCTCGGTGGGCGCCGCGTGCGCCCTGGACCGGGGGCAGGGGGACATCCTGGCGCCCATGATCCGGAACCTGGGAGCGCTGCTGGTGTTCGGCTGTGAGCCCCGGGAGGTCCTCACCCAGTACATGGCCAAGGCCAGCAGCCCCACCGGGGGGAAGGACAACGTGGTCCACTTCGGCACGCCCGAGCGGGGCTTCGTCGGCCCCATCTCCCACCTGGGGACGCTGGTGCCGGTCATGGCGGGCATGGCCCTGGCCGGGCGCATGCAGGGCAAGAAGCTGGTCACCCTCACCTGGGTGGGGGACGGCGCCACCTCCACCGGCGACTTCCATGAGGGGATGAACTTCGCCGCGGTCACCCGCGCCGCCCTGGTGGTGGTGGTGGAGAACAACGGGTATGCCTACTCCACACCGGTGTCCCGCCAGACCGCCGTCCAGGATCTGGCGGACAAGGCGGCGGCCTACGGCATCCCGGGGGTCCAGGTGGACGGCAATGACGTGCTGGCGGTCCTTGGCGTCACCCGCCAGGCGGTGACCCGGGCGCGGGCCGGGGAGGGGCCCACCCTCATCGAGGCCAGGACCTTCCGCATGGTGGGGCACGCCGAGCACGACGACGCCGGCTACGTCCCCAGGGAGCTCATGGATCGCTGGCGGGCGAAGGACCCCCTGGTCCTCTACCGCCGCCTCCTGCTGGCGGGCGGCCACGCCACCGAGGCCGAGCTGGACGCCTTCGAGCCGCGCATCAAGTCCCTTCTCGACGAGGACGTGGCCTTTGCCGAGAACAGTCCCATGCCCCAGGGGCCCGAGGCCCTCACCGGCGTCACCAGCGAGCGCTGACCATGGCCGAGACCACCTATCTGGAAGCGATCCGCCAGGCCCTGTGGGAGGAGATGGAGGCCGACGAGCGCGTCTTCATCCTGGGGGAGGACGTGGGGGCCTACGGCGGCGCCTTCAAGGTCACACGGGGGATGCTGGACGCCTTCGGAGGCGACCGGGTGGTGGACACGCCCATCTCCGAGTCGGCCATCGTGGGCGCGGCCATCGGCGCCGCCATGATGGGGATGCGCCCGGTGGCCGAGATGCAGTTCATCGACTTCATCGCCTGCGCGTACATCATGATCACCAACTTCGCAGCCAAGTCGCGCTACCGCACCGGCGTGGGCGTTCCCCTGGTGATCCGCGGCCCGTCAGGGGGAGGCGTCCACGCGGGCCCCTTCCACTCGGCCAACGTGGAGTCGTACTTCGTGCACACGCCGGGCCTCAAGATCGTCCAGCCCGCCACGGCCTATGACGCCAAGGGGCTCCTCAAGGCCGCCATCCGCGACCCGGATCCGGTGCTCTACTTCGAGCACAAGTTCCTCTACCGTCGGATCAAGGAGGACCTCCCCGACGGGGACTACACCGTACCCATCGGCCCGGCGGCCCGGCGGCGGGAAGGGAGCGACCTGGCCATCATCACCTACGGCGCCATGGTCCACACCGCCCTGGAGGCGGCCGGCCGCCTGGCCGGCGACGGGGTGGAGACCGAGGTGCTGGACCTGCGCACCCTGCTGCCGCTGGACCGGGAGGCCATCCTGGAGACCGCCGCCCGCAGCGGCAAGGTCATCCTGCTCCACGAGGCCACCCGCACCGGTGGCCTGGGGGGTGAGCTGGCCGCCATCATCTCCGAGGAGGCCTTCGAGTACCTGGACGCTCCGGTGGTGCGAGTCACGTCGCCGGACACCCCGGTCCCTTACAGCCCGCCGCTGGAGGACTTCTTCCTGCCCAATGCGGACAAGGTCGTCGCGGCGGCGCGCCAGCTTCTCGACTACTGACGAGCGAGGGAGTTTCATGAGCACCAAGGTCATCATGCCCCAGATGGGCGAGTCCATCGCCGAGGGAACGATCACGAAGTGGCTCAAGAAGGTCGGCGACACCGTCGAGCGCGACGAGCCGCTGTTCGAGATCTCCACCGACAAGGTGGACGCCGAGATCCCGTCGCCCGCCGCCGGCACCCTGGTGGAGATCCTGGCCGGCGAGGGGGAGACCGTGGAGGTCAACAAGGAGGTGGCCATCATCGGCGAGAAGGGGGCCAAGGCGGCGCCCGCCAAGGCGGCCGGCGAGCAGGCTCCCCCGGCCAAGGCCGATGAGGCCCCGGCACCTGCGGAGCCCGCCCAGGAGCGCAAGGCCGCCGCACCTGCCAGGTCCAGCGCCCCTGCAGCTCCGGCCGCCGCCAGCGACCAGGGCCGGCGGGAGGACGCCACCCGGGACGATCTGCGCCGGACGCGCTCCTCGCCGGTGGTGCGCAAGATCGCCGCCGAGCACGGCGTGGACATCTCCCAGATCGAGGGGACGGGGATCTCCGGCCGGGTGACCAAGCGGGACATCCTGGCCTACGTGGAGGGAGGTGGCCGGAAGAAGGCCGAGCCAGCCGCGCCCGCCGCCGCCGCGGGCCCCTCGCCCCGGGACTTCCAGGGCGCCGGCGAGCTGCGCGAGCCCATGTCGGTGATGCGCAAGAAGATCGCCGAGCGGATGGTGGAGGCCAAGCGCATCGCGGCCCACGTCCACACGGTCTTCGATGTGGACCTCACGGAGGTGGCGAAGCTGCGGGCCCGGCACAAGCAGCGCTGGAAGGAGCAGGAGGGGGTCAACCTCACCTGGCTGCCGTTCATCCAGCGGGCCGCCATCGACGCCCTCAAGAAGTTCCCGTTGCTCAACGCCTCCATCGACGGCGACGACGTGGTCTACCACCGGGACGTGAACCTGGGGGTGGCCGTGGCCCTGGACTGGGGACTCATCGTGCCGGTGATCAAGCGCGCCGACGAGCTGTCGCTGCTGGGGCTGGCCCGGGCCACCGTGGACCTGGCCGAGCGGGCCCGGAGCAAGCGGCTGAAGCCCGACGAGGTGGCCGGCAACACCTTCAGCATCACCAACCCCGGCGGCTTCGGCGGCCGCTTCGGCACCCCCATCATCCCGCCGCCCACCGTGGCCATCCTGGGGATCGGCGTGGTGGAGAAGCGGCCGGTGGTGCGGGACGACGCCATCGCCATCCGCACCATGTGCACCCTGTCCCTGGGCTTCGACCACCGGCTCATCGACGGGGCGGTGGCGGACCAGTTCATGGCGGAGATCAAGCGGCGCCTGCAGGAGGCGCGCTTCGAGGGGCTCGACTGAGCATTGCCCTGCCGGCGTACCTGATCCTGGTGCTGGGGGTGGTGCCGGCCCTGGCCTGGCGGTCGGCGGCATCGGGGGCGCTGGCGCGGATCCCGCGCCTGGACGCCTACCGGGGAGTGATGGCCACCTCGTGGGGGCTGGCGCTCCTGGGAGCGGCGGTGCTGTGGTGGGACGGCTCGCTCCGCCCGCGGGACGTGGGGTTGCGCGGGCTTCCCCCGGCGCCGGCGGCGGCCTGGATCGCCGCCACCCTGGTGGTGCTGCTGGCGGGCGCCGCCCTGACCGGCCTGGTGCGCCGGCTCACCGGGCGCCCCGAGAGCCACCATCTCATGCGCCTGGTTCCGCGCACACAGGCCGAGCGGCGGCTCTTCCCACTGGTGGCTCTCACCGCCGGCATCACCGAGGAGTTCGTCTTCCGCGGCATCGCCCTCACCGCCCTGGCATCCCTGCCTCTTCTGGACGGTTCCGGCGGCCGCTGGTGGGCGGCGGCGGCGGTGGCGGCGGCCTTCGGCCTGGGCCACGGCTACCAGGACGCCCTGGGCATGGCCCGGGCGGCGGCCCTGGGCATGGTCCTGGCGGTGCCGGCCCTGCTCACCGGCAGCCTGCTGCCCGGCATGGCCGCCCACGCGGCGCTGGATCTCTGCCTGCTGTGGGGGACCGGGCGGCGCCTGGCGGGGGCGGCGCCGTGAGCCCCGCCCCGGCGCGCCGCTGCGCCTGGGCCTGGCTCGGCCGGGTGGACTACGCCCGGGGCCTGGAGGCCCAGGAGCGCCTGGCCGGCGCCCTCAAGGCCGGGCAGGGGGACGAGGCCCTCCTCCTGCTGGAGCACCCGCCCGTGGTCACCCTGGGGCGCGGCGCCGATCCGGCCCACGTCCTGCACGACGCCGAGGGGCTCAGGCGCCGCGGCGTGGATCTGTTCCACACCGGCCGTGGCGGCGATGTGACCTTCCACGGCCCCGGCCAGCTGGTGGGGTATCCCATCCTCAACCTGGATCCGGACCGGCGCGACGTGCACCGCTACGTGCGCGATCTGGAGGAGGTGCTCATCCGCACCGCCTCCGACCTGGGCGTCACCGCCACCCGGGTGCCGGGGCTCACCGGCGCCTGGGTCGGATCCCGCAAGCTGGCCGCCATCGGCGTCCGCATCAGCCGCTGGGTGACGACCCATGGATTCGCCTTCAATGTGGCCACCGACCTGAGCTTCTTCGACCTCATCGTCCCCTGCGGCATCCAGGGCCGCGGCGTCACCTCCCTGGCGGACTTGCTGGGGCGGGAGGTCTCCCCTGGCGAGGTGGCCGCCCGACTGGTGCCCCACTTCGCCGCCGTCTATGGCCGTGAAATGCTACGATCCACGCCAGAGGCTCTTCTGCCGTGACGTCTCCCCGCACCCTGCCGGCGGCGCCCGCTCCCGCGGAGCGCCGGCCGAAGCCATCCTGGCTGCGCATCCGCCTGCGCACCGGTCCCGAGTACCAGCAGGTGCGGGGCATGATGGACTCCCTGGCGCTGAACACCGTCTGCCAGGAGGCGCGCTGCCCCAACATCTACGAGTGCTGGAGCGAGCGGACGGCCACCCTCATGATCCTGGGCGACGTCTGCACGCGGCGCTGCGGCTTCTGCTCGGTGGCGTCGGGCCTGCCCACCTTCGCCGACCCCGGCGAGCCGGAGCGCGTCGCCGAGGCCGTGGCACGCATGGGACTGCGCCACGCCGTGATCACCTCCGTGGACCGGGATGACCTTCCCGACGGCGGCGCCGGGCACTGGGCGGCGGTCATGGGCGCGGTCCGCCGCCGGAACCCCGGCACGCGCATCGAGGTCCTCGTCCCCGACTTCAAGGGGAAGGGGGACGCCCTGGCCGTGGTCATGGCCCAGCGGCCCGACGTCTTCGCCCACAACGTGGAGACCATCCCGCGGCTCTACCGCACCGTGCGCCCCGGATCCCGCTACGAGCACAGCCTCGGCCTGCTGCGCCAGGCGGCCGCGTACCGCGGCGCCTGGGATCTGAAGGTCAAGTCCAACCTCATGCTGGGACTGGGGGAGGAGCCGGAGGAGGTGCTTGCCGCCATGGCCGACATCCGCGCCGCCGGGGCCGACATCCTCACCATCGGCCAGTACTTGCAACCCACCCCGGAGCAGCTCCCCGTGGCGCGCTACGCCCACCCCGACGAGTTCCGGGACCTGGCCCGGAGGGGGCGTGAGATGGGGTTCTGGCACGTGGAGTCCGGCCCGCTGGTGCGCTCCAGCTACCACGCCTCCAACCACCGGCCGGAGCAAGACCCCTCGTGAGCTGGCTGGGGCCGCCCGCCGACCCGGGGCTGCCGTCCAGCGTGCCGGTCTTTCCCCTGCCCACCGTGGTCTTCTTCCCGGGGACGGTGGTGCCGCTGCACGTCTTCGAGCCGCGCTACCGGCGCATGGTGCGGGACGCCCGCTCCGGCGGCGGCATCATCGCCCTGGCCCTGCTCAAACCCGGCTGGGAGCCCGAGTACTACGCCTCACCCGAGGTGCACCCCATCGGCTGCGCCGGGAAGCTGGTGGAGGTGACCGACCTGCCCGACGGCCGCTACAACATCAAGCTCGCGGGGGTGTGCCGGGTGCGGTTCGAGGCGTTCGTGGCGGAGACGCCCTACCGGGTGGCGCGGATCCGGGCGCTGCCGGAGGAGGTCCCCGAGGAGGACGGCAGCGGGGTCCACGAGGCGCGCATGGGGCTGGTGGGCGCCTACGCCATGCTGGTCTCCGAGGTGACGGGCCAGCCCGCCCACGGGCTGGAAGGGGCCAGCAGCGCCCCGTTCCACGCCCTGGTCAACACCCTGTGCGCGTACATCGACCTGCCACCGGCGGTGAAGCAGGATCTCCTGCGCATGGACGACGTCCTGGCCCGCTGCCGGGCGGTCACCGCCCTCATGGAGCGGGAGCGCCGGCGCCTGGCGCGGGTTCACGGGAGCCACCGGGACGGCGCCGGGCCGCCTGACGGCGACGACGGCACCACCGTCCACTAGCGGCCGGGCAGGGGCCGGGGCATGCGGGGCGGCGCCGCCGGCGCGGCGCCGCGGCTCGCCTCGGCGGCCACCGAGATCTGGCACGCCACGGCCCGGGCCACCTGGCGCAGCGCCTGTGCCGCCGGCGAGTCCGGCTCGTGGAGGATGACCGGCCGGCCTGCGTCTCCCCCCGCCATGACCCGCGGATCCAGCGGCACCTCCCCCAGGAAGGGCACCTGGAACTCACCGGCCAGGCGCCTGCCTCCCCCCTGGCCGAACAGGTACTCGGTCTCGCCGCAGTGGCGGCAGGTGTAGCCGCACATGTTCTCCACGATCCCCAGGATGGGGATGTTCACCTTGTTCATGGCCAGCGCCGACTTCTTCATGTCCTCCAGGGAGACGGCCTGGGGCGTGGTGACCATGACGGCGCCGGTGACCGGCACGATCTGGGAGAGGGTGAGCTGGATGTCGCCGGTTCCCGGCGGCAGATCCACCACCAGGTAGTCCAGCTCTCCCCAGGCCACGTCTCCCAGGAACTGGCGCACGGCGCCATGGAGCATGGGGCCCCGCCAGATGACCGGCTCGCCGGCCTTGAGGAAGAAGCCGATGGAGATGAGCTTCAGCCCGCCCGGTCCCGTGAACGGCAGCAGCTTGTCCCCCTCGCCGTGGGGCTCGCCGGAGACGCCCAGCATGGTGGGCTGGTTGGGGCCGTAGATATCGGCGTCCATGAGGCCCACGGTGGCGCCGTCGTCCTGCAGCGCCAGGGCCAGGTTGGCGGCCACGGTGGACTTCCCCACCCCCCCCTTCCCCGAGCCCACCAGCACCAGGTTGCGCACACCCGGGATGAGGTCGCTGCCCTGCACCGTGGTCCGCACCGCGGCGCCCCAGTCGATCTCCACCTGGCGGATCCCATCCACGGCGCCCACGGCGGCGCGGACGTCGCCGGCGATGCGCTCCTTGAGGGGGCAGGCGGGGGTGGTGAGCTTCAGGGCGATGCGCGCCACGCCGTCCCGAACGTCCACACCCGAGACCATCTCCAGGCTGACCAGGTCCCGCTTCAGCTCAGGATCCTGCACCTGGGAGAGAGCCCGGCGGATGGCGTCGTGTCCAGGATCGTCAGCGGCGCTCATGAGCGGCGGATCCTATCACCTCGCCGGCGGGTCAGAGGGCGGTGAGACCACCGTCGATGGGGAGCGCGGCGCCGTTGATGAAGGCTGCCTCGTCGGAGGCCAGAAAGGCCACCAGGGCCACCACCTCCTCGGGGGTCCCCACCCGGCCGGCGGCGGCCAGCGGCCCGTACACCTCGTCCAGGCGGCGCCGGTCGGCCTCGGCCAGCCCGCGGCGACGCGGCATGGGTGTGTCGATGATCCCCGGGCAGATGGCGTTGATCCGGATCCCCTCGCCGGCGTGATCCAGGGCCATGGCACGGGTGAGGAGGACCAGCCCCCCCTTGGAGGCGCAGTAGGCCGCCGCCTGCTGCAGCCCCACCAGCCCCAGGGTGGAAGCGTTGTTGATGATGGCCCCGCCACCCCGGCGGCGCATGGCCGGGATGGCCGCGCGGCTCATGAGGAACGGGCCGGTGAGGTTCACCGCCAGGGTGCGCTCCCAGTCCTCCAGGGAGATCTCCAGGGCGCCGCCGTCGCGCACGATGCCGGCGTTGTTGAACAGGATGTCCAGCCCGCCCAGATCCGAGGTGGTGCGCTCCACCGCCTCGGCGGCATCATCGGGGGCCGCCACGTCCCCCACCAGGGGGAGGGCGTCGCCGCCGGCGGCCACGATGGCATCGGCGGTCTCCTCCACGCTGGCCCGGCGGCGCCCCAAGACCGCCACCGCCGCCCCCTCGGCGGCCAGGCGGAGGGCCGTCGCCCGGCCGATTCCTCCCCCCGCCCCGGTCACCAGGGCCACCTTGCCGTCCAGGCGCACGCTCACCTCCGGCCCCAGCCTAGCAGGACCCGGCTCAGTCGGGCACCGGGAACTGGTGTGCCCGCTGCAGGCCGCGGGGACGGCAGCCGGCGTCCAGCCCCGAGGCCAGGTAGTCGAGCCACGCGGCGGTCTGGTCCGGGCGCAGCCGGTCGGCGCGCACCGCCAGCCCGCCGTAGCCGTAGCGGTCCGAGCCCCCCGGCGCGCTGCTGACCCGGAAGAAGATCACCGCCGAGCCCTCTCCCTCGTAGTGCTGGATGCGAAGGCGCGAGCGGTTGGGCCGGCCGCGCACCTGGTTGCGGCAGGCCACCTCCAGCCCGGCCGGGTGGTGGATCAGGGCGAAGGGGGCGTCATGGGCGCGGATCTGACGGATCATCTCCGCCCAGGCCGGGGCCCTCCCGCTCCACGCTTCCAGGATCGCCGCCGTCTCCGGCGCCGCCGCCTCCTCCAGGCTCACGGCTGCCCTCCCGGTCGGATAGATCCACGGGGGCGCTGGCCACCGCCGCCTCGGGGCCGTCCACCACCTCCCCGTCGCGGATGCCCGCGTAGGCGCGCACCTGCTCCGGCGCCGGGAGCTTGACTCCCCTGGGGGGCGAGGCCAGGCGCATCCCCGCCACCGGCTCCACCTGGCAGGCCAGATAGAGCCCGGCCCCACCCGGGGCGCCCGCCTCGATGCGCACCACGCAGGTGCGGCAGTCGGCGTTCCAGCAGAAGTTCCCGTAGGCCAGGCAGCCTGGGTCCAGGAACTGGAAGCCGCGCAGCAGCGGGTTGTTCTCGGGCAGGAGGTAGTCCCGGCCGCCGATGCGCACCTGCACCAGGCGCCTGAACGGCGCGTAGAGGCGCCAGTCGATGGGATCGCCGGCCATGCATCGTGAACATAGGGCCGGCCGGCCGCCCTAGCCCGTCTGCGCGCCGGGGTCGCCATGGAAATCGGTCTCGTTCTCGATGGCGGCCCGCCCCTTGAAGCCGGCATGGAGGTCGTGCCAGTAGCGCACCGCGTCCTCGCCGGGCATCCAGCACAGGAGCACCTCCCGCCCCTCCAGGAGCGACGGGAAGTCCACCAGGCCCATGCGGAGGTCCTTCATCTGCCCGCCCAGGCTCCCCACGGCAGCCAGCGCCTCGGACAGCGCCTGCACCGCGCCCAGGTAGTCCTGGTCCACCACCGTGTCGCACACCGGCTGCCCCTCGGGGAAGAGGGACTCGCCCAGGTCGGCCAGGCGCCGGCTCCCCTCCCGGACCTTCTCCACGGCCGGGCGCAGGCGTGGCAGGAGGCGGTTCACCTCGGCCACCGTGAAGTAGCGCGGCGTCACGGCGCCGGCTCTCCGGCGCCGCTGGCGGCCGCCGTCCCGGCGGCGGCCCGCTCTCCAAGTGTCCGCTCCAGCCGGTCCAGCAGGGTCAGGTTGCGGGAGATGCAGACGATCTCCAGGTAGGACGCCCATCCCGCCATGGCCACCGTCACCACCCCCAAGCCGCCGTGGACCCAGGCCGGCAGCAGGCCCGTGTCCACCGCGCCGCCCAGGATGGGGACCAGGACGATGGCCCCCAGGGTGTAGGTGGCCCAGCCGAAGGTGCGGCGCTTGTAGCTCCGGGTCTCCTCCACCCAGCTGCCGTCCAGGCCATGCTCGGCAGCGGCCTCGCGCACCACCTTGCCGGTGCCGATGAAGTAGAACATGGTCATGGAGTGGGCCATGGTGCCGAAGATGAAGGCCGGGATGGCCAGCCGCACGTGGCGCGCGGCCTCCGCGTAGCCCAGCGAGCCGGCGTAGCCGAACCCGGTGACGGCGGCCAGGCCCGCCCAGGACAGGACGAGAAGGGTCACCAGGGCCGGGGCCACCGGTCAGCTCCCGTGGCCGTCCGGCCCCCGGTAGAGGCAGGAGCAGTCCTCGGTCTCGTGCAGCTCGATCTCCACCAGGCGCCCCGGGACCTTGTGGACCAGCCGCTCCCAGATCCAGCGGCAGATCATCTCCGCCGTGGGGTTCTCGATGAAGTCGTTGAGGTTCTGGTGGTCGGCCCGGGTCAGCACCTGCTCGCGCACCACCTGGTCCAGCTCCTCGAAGTCGCACCCCATCCCGGTGGCCGGGTCCACCTCCACGGCCAGGGAGACCCTGAGCGCGTAGGAGTGGCCGTGCATGTTCCGGCACAGCCCCTGGTGGTGGGGCAGGCGGTGGGCCGCCTCGAAGCGGAAGCGCTTGGAGAGGATCATGCGGGCACCGGAGAGGGCGCTACTTGTGGGCCCATTTCTTGACGGGGTCGTGGCGCACGCCGCCCAGCTCCAGGAGCCTGTCCTTGTCGAAGATCATCTCCTCGCGGCTGGAGCCGGCCAGCTCGTAGTGCTTGGACATGAAGATGGCCTCCTCGGGGCAGACCTCCTCGCACAGCCCGCACATGATGCACCGGAGCATGTTGATGTCGAACCGGACCGGGAACTTCTCAACATTATCGCCCGCGGGCAGCTCGCCCGCCTCGATCTTGATGGCCAGGGGCGGGCAGATGAACTCGCACAGGTAGCAGGCCACGCACTTGGCCCGGCCGGCGTCGTCCTTCACCAGGACCGGGATGCCCCGGTAGCTGTCGGGCAGCGCCCACTTCTGCTCCGGGTACTGCATGGTCACCTTGCGCCGGAACATGTGCTTGAACGTGATCCACAGCCCTTGCAGGATCTGGGGCAGGTACATCTTCTCCAGCAGGTTGAGCCGGGCAGAGGTGTCGATGCGCAGCGCCATGGGACGCGGATCGTAGCGGAGCCCCCGGGGGGCGTCAAGGCGCGTCAGGGGGCGTGAAGCCGCCTCCCATGCGCCCCTGGATGGCGTCGGCGAGCTGGAGATCGAACGGTCCGATGTCGGGGTTGTCGGCCAGGTGCCGGTAGTGGGCCTGGCAGCGGTAGCAGATGATCACCTCGGGCACGAGGCGGTAGAGCACGAAGTCCAGCAGCGCCGCCACGGCCAGCACGCCCCACAGGATGAGGATGCCGTAGAAGGCCGACAGGACCAGACCCACCAGGGAGCCAGCGGCCAGGATGGCGCAGCCCAGGCGCTGGTTGAAGTCCTTCTGCCGGTAGAGATGGGTCTCGGCGCACAGCACGCAGCGGTCGATGGTCCCCTTCTCGAAGAAGATGTCGCCGAGCTGCACCAGCACCTCGCCGGAACAGGAAGGGCAGCGCACCGGGCCGCCGGTGCGGCCCACGTTGAGCTCCACGCGCTCCCGGCACAGGGGGCAGGCGCCGGTGACCTCCATGGGGCGGGGGGCGCCCGCCGCACCAGGCGAAGGCGGCCCGCCGGCGGGCGGCGGCGAGGCCTGGCCGCCGCCGGTCACAGGGGCAGCCCCCGGGCCACCAGCAGGTGCCCGGCCGCGAACTCGCCCAGGAGGACGAACACCACGGCCCCATACAGGATGCCGGTGGCCGACTGGGTGGAGCGCATGGCCACCGTCCGCTCGCCCATGACGCCCAGGACCAGGGCGCCGGCCAGGCCGAACAGGACGCGCATGATGAGCGGCACCATCCCCGTCAGCATTCCCTCCAGGGGGTCGCCCCCGGCGGTCCCGGCGGCCGGGAGCGCCGGCCAGGCCCGCTCCCAACCG
>JBFGDW010000023.1:0-19482 GCA_041580435.1 Candidatus Polarisedimenticolia bacterium
CCCCCGCCGCCGGGCCAGGCGGGCGGTCAGGCCTCGGAGCGGATGTGCTCCAGCCAGGAGCGCAGGAACGCCAGCTTGCGCCGCCTGGCGTCCTCGATGCTTTCCATGGTGGCGGCCTGCACCGGCTCGTCCAGAGCGGTGCTGTCGGGGATGACGTCCTCGTCGGAGATCTCCGTCAGCCCTTCGCCGCAGACCTCGGCCAGCTCACGGCGGGCCGCGTCGTGGTCGGGTTCGCCGCTGAGAACATCGCGATACACCCCAGCGGCCCGGTCCAGGTCACCCTGCCGCCGGTAGAGCCGGGCCAGGCTCAGGAGTCGAGCGCTCTCCGCGGGATCCAGCCCGGAGGTCCGGCCGGCGGCCTGGGCCAGGACCTCCTCCACACCGGGCTGGTCATCCGCGTCAGGCGCGGTGCCGGAGCCCTCTCCCGAGGCGGGTGAAGCCGCGATGTCGTCGGCCATGGACGGCGCGTCCAGGTGGACCTCGTCGGCGCCAGGATCCAGCACCGTCATGGGCTCATGGTCGTCCGCCACACCGGCCTGCTGGCCAGATTCCGGCCCGTCGTCATCGGCCGGCCCCGCCTCGGATTCGAAGCGGTGCTGCAGCTCGTCGTCGCCGGCGTCTCCTGCATCCGCCTCACAAAACGCCTCGTCTGCAGGCTCTCCGTGCTCCTGGTCCGGGTCATCCTCCTCCTGGGGAGGCGTGGCGACCCAGGAGTCGTCCTCCCAGTCCTGCTCCATCACCGTGGCCGGCGGGTCCGCCTCCGCCCACAGCTCGCCGTCGGGGGTGTCCCCCTCGGGCGGCGGACCGTCGTCTTCCCGGGACGCATCCAGGCTTTCCGGGCTCATCATGGCGCTTTCGATCTCGTCGCGGGACAGCCGCACCGTCTCGAAGGGGGCCGGCTCCACGGGCGGACCGTCGTCCTCGTTGACCTCCTCCTCGTCGGCCTTCCAGATGCCCGGCTCGGGGACGGGCGGCTCCGGCGGGGTGCCCAGCGATTCGGTGGAGGCCCAGACCGGCTCCGGCTCGTCGGGCAAAGCGTCGGCGACGGACTCGGCCTCCGGATCGCCGGCGCCAGGCTCAGGCGCGGGCGGCGCCTCCTCCAGCGGCCCGCCGGCCTCGTCCAGGAGGCGCTGGGCCAGCAGGTTGTCGGGAACCTCGCGCACCACGCGGGTGAGCAAGACGCGCCCCCCGGCGGCATCCCCCTGCTCCAGGAGCACCCGCGCCAGGGCCACCTGGGCGGCGGCGTAGCCGGGGTTGTGCTCCAGGCCGGCCCGGAGCACCTCGGCGGCCCGCTCCAGCTGGCCCGCCTTGCGGTACTGCTCGCCCAGCGGCAGGAACATTTTGGAGGCCGGGTCGGCCACCAGCATCTGCTCGAGCTTCTCGACGGAGTGGGCTGGCCTCATCTGGGCTCCCGCCAGGCGGCCGGGCCGCCGCCGGAGAGAAAGGGTGTCCGGCCCCGGGAGGCGGCTCCCGGGGCCGGAGATGGGTCTACAGCGAGATCCGCGGCGTGATGAAGATCAGCAGCTCGCGGTTCTGCTTGGTGATGTTCTTGTTCTTGAACAGCCACCCCAGGCCGGGGATCTTCCGCAGGCCCGGGACGCCGGTCTCGGATTCGCCCTCGTTGAGCAGGAAGACGCCGCCGATGACCGTGGTGCCGCCATCCTCCACCAGGACACGGGTCTGGGCCCGCTCGGTGTTGATGGCCGGGGTGTCGCCCACACGGTTGTTGAAGTCGGGTGAGCTGTTGTCCACCTTGATGTCCATGATGATGGTCCCCTCGGCGGTGATCTGCGGAGTGACCTCCAGCTTCAGGGACGCCGAGATGAACTCCACGTTGATCTCCGTGGCGGTGGTGTTGACCACGGGGATCTGGACGCCCTGCTCGATGATGGCGGTGGTGTTGTTCTGGGCTGCCACCTTGGGTGCCGACAGGACCCGGCCACGGCCCTCGGTCTCCAGGGCGTCAAGGGCCAGGTCGATGCTGAAGCCGTTGGGACCCAGGTCGCCGAAGGAGATGCCCAGGCGGTTGGCGTTGGCCACCCGGGGCAGGTTCAGGTCGTAGCTGATGCTGGTGCTGTTTCCGGCACCCCGCTGGTCATTGGCCAGGAAGCCCCAGTCGATGCCCAGGTCCCGGGTGAACTCCCGGGAGGTCTCCACGATGCGGGCCTCGATCATGACCTGGGGTGTGCGGGCATCCAGGTCGTCCATGAGGGTGTTGAGGGCCGCCACCTTCTCGGGGATGTCGGTCACGATGATGGTGTTGGTCCGCTTGTCGTAGAACGACTGCCCCCGGGCCGAGAGGATGCGGCGGATGATGGGATCCACCTCCTCGGCCTTGGCGTAGGACAGGATGCGGGACACGGTGACCGGATCCACCTCCAGCCGGGCGGCGTCCTTGAGGGTACGCCGCTGCTGGGCCTCGGTGGCCAGCTTGGCCGTGGTGGCGATGCGGACCACGTTGTTCTCGAACACTTTGTCCAGCCCGTTGTTGCGCAGGATGATATCCAGGGCCTGGTCCCACGGCACGTTGTCCAGGACGATGGTTACCTTGCCGCCCACGCTGGGATCCAGGACAAAGTTCAGACCCGAGATCTCATGGAACAGGCGGAACACCTGCTTCAGGTCGGCGTCCACCAGCTCCAGGCTGATCCGCCGTCCGGTGTACTGGGGACGATCGTCGGAGATGGTCTTGGACTCGAAGGTCAGGCCGGCGGCAGGCTTGACGCTCACGCCCGGCTCGGGGGCCCGGGACTCGCTGAAGTAGGTGTAGTCCTCCTCCTCTGGTACGGCGGGGGCCGCCGCGGCGGTCTGGACCGGCGCCGGCGCCTCAGAAGGCTGGGCCGAGGCGATCTCCAGCTCCTCGCTCACCACGGGTAGGGTGGCCTTGCTGAAGGTGAGCTTCAGGCCCTCGGGCGTGGGGGTGATCTCGTACGCCGCGGGACGGGCCAGGTCGAACACGGCCCGGGCCACCCGCTCCGGGGCGACGCTGAACTGGCTCACCCGGATGCGGCTCAGGTAGGGCGAGTCCACCGGCACACGGGCCACCGGCACGTCGTTGGCCAGGCCCTCGAAGTCCACCACCAGCCGCGGCGGATCGGTGAGCTCGAAGCTGGAGTAGGACGCGGGGCCGTCCAGGAGGAGGGTCACGCGGCCGCTATCGGAGGCCGCCGTGTCCACGCCTACCAGGGCCCGGCCCGCAGGCTGGGACGGGATCCCGGCGCGCTCGGCGAAGGCCGCTGCGTCGGTGCGGCTGTAGGCCAGCAGGCCGTTGCCGTCGGCGGGACGGCTGGCCGCCGAGGCCGACGCAGCCGGCGCCGCAGGGGCCGGCGCGGAGGCCGGGGCGACCGCGGCCAGGTCCGACAGGCCGCCCAGGAAGCGCATGACCAGGCTGTTCCCCTCCGGGCTGACCGAGTGGCTCACACGGGGCGCCAGGTGGAAGGTGAAACGGGTCACCTTGGTTCCTGCGTCATCAGTCTCGGTGGCCGACTTCATGGACAGGACCTGCCGCGAATCGGCGAAGGACTGCTCCGCCAGCCGCGACGCGTCGCAGTCCCGGACCTCGATCATGAGCTTGTCCGGGGCCGGCTGGTAGACCAGGTAGTTGAGGGGGAAGTCCCCCTCCAGGGTCACCGTGGTCATCTCCTCGTCCGCGGCCACCGCCATGGTGCTGACGGTGATCACGTCCGGAACGTTCTTCTTGGCTCCCCGCGTCGCGAAGGCAGGTCCTGCCGCGGCGACAACCGCGGCCAGAACCATGGCCAGCGACGGGGCGGTGCGCTTGCGCTTGGTCATTGGCCATCCTCCGTCGATGTGTAGAGCTTCTTGATCACTTCCCGGTAGGGCTTGATCTCCCGGGGGTCCTCGACCTTCTGCCGGAAGGTGACCTTCCCGGCGGCCCGGTCGATGTCCACGATGGTTCCGTCATAGAGCTGATCGCCGCTACGCAGGAAGTAGCCCCGGTTGTCGGAGCCATTCAGGAATGCGATCTCGCCCCGGGGGCTGGTGATGATCCCCACCAGGTCCACCTCGGCGATGAGCATGCCCGCGATCCCCTTGGGCCGCTCGCCCTCCCCCTTGATGGCCACGTTCTCCACCAGGGAGCGGAAGGGATCCCGGCGGCCGGCCGGGTCGTAGGACCAGTGGGTTCCGGCCAGGACCGCTTCCCCCTCCTGCCGGATCCGGTCCACGGTGGCCGTGGACGGCTCGGGCACCGCTCCGAGGATCTGCGCGCCGCTCCGCTTCACGCGGGTGCCGGCGCCCTCCTCGCCCTGCGCTGGAGGCGCGGGTTGCGGACTCTCCGAGGCCTGGGCGGGAAGCGCCGGTGCCGCGAGAAGGAACGCCGCCAGGAGCAAACCAACTGCCTTCCGGTGACGCATCAGCTTCCCTCCCGCTCGTCATAGACGAAGGTGGTTGCCGTGAACGAAGACTTGATGGTCTTCGTGGGGTCGACCCGGCCCAGCTTGGCCACGTCGACACCGTTGATGTTGATGATCCGCGAGTACTTGCTGATCCGGTCGAAGAACATCCCCAGGTCGTGGTAGGTCCCCTCGATGTTCATGGCCACCGGGTACTCCATGTAGAACTCGACCTTCTTCAGGTCGCCCGGGGCCCAGACCTTCAGGTCCAGGTTGGACTGATCGGCCAGGTTCTTCACCCAGCGCAGGAGATCCCCCGCCTCGGGCTCCGAGGGCAGGATCAGGAGCAGGTCGTTGAGCTTGGCCTGCAGGGATGCGATCTCCCGCTCGAACTCGGGGAGCTTGGCCTCGATGGCCTGGCCCTGCCGGATCTCTCGCTCCAGCTCGGCCAGCTGGCCCTGCTTTCCCTCGATCTGGCGCTGCATGTCGGTGAAATTGGGCCAGAACTTGTACCCGACGAAGAGCACGGCCACCGCGAAGACCACGGCGACGACCATCTGCCCCCAGAAGGGAAGGTTCTTCAGGTTCATGTCTCCCTCCTCAGGCGCCCTGCGCCGTGGCGGCCGTGGTGGCCTCGTCGGTCGCAGTGTCCGCCGCCTGCTGGTCCCGGGACGGGACGAAGTGGCAGCTCATGGAAAACGAGACGCCCTGGGCCTCCTGCTGGGTGGTTCCCAGGGTCACGTTGGTGAAGTAGGTGGACGTGTTGAGGTTGTTGTAGAAGTTGGAGACGGCGTTGTAGGTGGTCGCCTTCCCGGTGAGGGAGATGGTGTTGCCCCGCTCGGAGATCTTTTCCAGCCAGAGGAACTCAGGCATGTTGCGGCTGATCTGGTCCAGCAGGTGCACGGGCACCGCCTGGTTCTTCTTGAGCTGGGTGATGAGTTCCACCTTGCGCTTGAGTAGCTCGCGCTGGGCCTTGAACTCCTCCCCCTTCTTGAGGATCTCCTTGAGCCGCTCGCGCTCCTTGTTGGCGTCGGCGATCTTGACGCCCAGGTCGGTCAGGGCGGACCGCATGCTCACGTACTTGTAGCCGCAGAACAGGACTGCCAGGGCGATGACAGCCGCCATGACCACGTTGCCCAGCGCCTCGTTTCCCGACTCGAACTTGATGAGAGGCTTGCGGGCCTTCTCGGCCTTGCGCTCGGCGATGAGGTTGATGCGGATCATCGGTCCCCTACCTTTCTGATGGCCAGGCCCACCGCAACCGCGGCGGCGGGCCCCACGTCGGCCACCGTCTCGGGCGGGAACGCCCGGGTATCCACGGACATGGCCTGGAACGGGTTCAGGGCCTCCACCGGGCAGCCGAACCGCTCGTTGAGGGCGGGCGTCAGGGCGGCCAGCTTGGATCCGCCGCCGGACAGGACAATCTTGTCCAGCTGCTCGTCGCTGTGGGAGGACATGAAGAAGTCGATGGTCTTCTGGATCTCGGTGATGACCTCATTGCTCACCGATTCCAGGACCGGCCCCACGTCGGCGGCCGAGACCCCGTCCACCAGCTCGCCCCGCTTGGCCGCCTCGGCCACCTCGAAGGACAGCCCCAGCTCCCGCTGCAGCGCCTCGGTGTACTGGTTGCCGCCCACGGACAGGTCGCGCCAGAAGCGGGAATTGCCGCCGCTGAGGATGGCCACGTTGGTGACGGCGGCCCCCATGTTGACCAGGGCAATGGTCTGGTCGGTGGCGCCGTAGTTGGCCTCGAAGGCGTTCTGGACCGCGAAGACGTCCACGTCCACCACCACCGGGATCCGCCCTGCCTGGCTGATGACGCTGGTGTAGTCGTTGATCTTGTCCTTCTTGACCGCCACCAGCAGCACATCCATGTGCTCGCCGTCGCCGCTCTCACCCAGGACCTGGTAGTCGATGTTCACATCCTCGATGTCGAAGGGGATGTACTGCTCGGCTTCCCAGTGGATGGACTCGGCCAGCTCCTCCCGGCTCATGGAGGGGATGGAAACGCGCTTGACGATGACCGAGTGCCCTGACAGGGCCACGGCCACCTCCGCGCTGCGGATGCGTCCGACCTCACACACCCGGTTGATGGCGTCGATGATGGGGCCGGAATCCATGATGGCCCCCTCGACGATGACCTCGGGCGGCAGGGGTTCCATCGCCAGGTTCTGGAGGGTGAACCCCTTTCCCTTGCCCCGCGGCTTCAGCACCACCGCCTTGACGGCGCTGGTGCCGATATCAAGTCCCACGAGTGGCTTGCTTCTGGAGAAGAACACGTTCTCTACCCCTGCAACGGTGGCCGGGTGCGAGCCGATCCGGTGCGCCGTCTAGCGCCCGTGAGCGGCCCCCCATGTGGCCCCAAGTTCGTGACAATCAAGAGTTTGGATATCCATCGTCCGGATGACCAATATGCAATCCGTGGCTTGAATATAGGTCCCGCTTTTCGCATTTCAAGAACAGGGGGGGCCGGGGGGATCGGGCCCCTGGCGAGGGCCCGCGGCAGGGCGTGGGGCGGCGAAGAATGGAAGGGCGGGCCCGGCGCCGGCGTGGACGGCGCCCGGACCCTGTGCTAGGATTTCCGCTTCCCCCGGTCAGGGGGGCCAACCGACCAGCCAGGGAGAGAAAGGGACATGGCCGCCGTCTGCGAGGTTTGCCAGAAGGGCCCGCGGTTCGGGCACAACGTCAGTCACGCCCACAACGTGACCCAGAAGGTCTTCCGGCCCAACCTGCAGCGCATCCGCGTCCGGGCCGGCAGCAACTCCCGGCGCATGCGGGTCTGCACCCGCTGCATCCGCAGCGGACGCGTCGAGAAGGTGGTCCGCTAGCTCACCGGCAGGCGGCCACCGCCTCCACCTCCACCAGCACACCCTTGGGCAGGCCAGCCGCCGCCACCGTGGCCCGGGTCGGGGGGGCGTCGCCAAAGACCTGGCCGTAGATCTCGTTCACCACGGCGAAGTCGTCCATGCGGGCCAGGTAGATGGTGGTCTTCACCACCTGGTCCCAGGAGCTGCCACCGGCCGCCAGGACCGCTCCCAGGTTCTTCATGACCTGCTCGGCCTGCTCCCGGACCCCGCCGGGCACCACCTGCCCGCTGGCCGGGTCCAGGGCGATCTGCCCGGAGCAGAACAGGAACCCTCCGCAGAGGATGGCCTGGGAGTAGGGGCCGATGGCCCGGGGAGCGGCGTCGGTGTGGATGGGCTGGCGCTTCACGAATCCTCCTTCGAGTGCTGGGGCATCAGTCCACGTGCCTCTCGGCGTGCCGGATCCCCTCGATGGTCTTCAGCCGGCGCAGCACGCGCTCCAGATGCTTGGTGTCGGTGATGTCCAGGACCAGGAGGATGGTCCCCTGGCGGTCCTCCGAGACCCTGGCGTCCACGGTCTTGATATTGGTCCCCTCCTCGGAGATGACGCTGGTGATCCGGGCCAGGACCCCCTGCTTGTCGTCGGTCACCACCATGATCCGGACCGGATGGGTGGCGCCGTCGGCGCCCTTCTTGCGGGACCAGGCCACGTCGATGCGGCGATCGCTGTCGTAGAGGAGGTTCTGGACGTTGCGGCAGGCAGTGGAGTGGATGGAGACCCCCCGCCCCCGTGTGATGTACCCCACGATCTCCTCCCCGGGGATGGGGGCGCAGCAGCGCGCCAGGGTGACCATGACGTCCCCGACGCCCTTGACCTCGATCTGGGGGGCGCCCCCCACCCCCAGCACCTTCCGCACCGCCTTCCCCAGCCGCGACTCGGCCTTCTCCTCGGGCCGCAGCTCCGGGGCCAGGCGGGCCACCAGGGCCCCCGGGGTGGTCTTGCCGTAGCCCACCGAGGCCAGGAAATCGTCGTAGCTCTCGAAGCTCATGGCCTTGAGGGCCTCCCCCAGGCGCTCCTCCCCCACCTTCCGCGGGTTAAACCGGTACTTGCGGAACTCCCGGTCGGCGATGTCCTTGCCCAGGGCCACGGAGCGCTGGCGCTCGTGGACATTGATCCACTGGCGGATCTTGGTCCGGGCCCGGGAGGTCCGCACGATGCTCAGGGTGTCGCGGCTGGGATGATGGGTGGGTGAGGTCAGGATCTCCACGATGTCGCCGTTGGCGATCTCGGTGCGCAGCGGCACGAACCGGCCATTGATGCGGGCCCCCACGCACTGGTGCCCCACGTCGGTGTGGATGGCGTAGGCGAAGTCGATGGCCGTGGCCCCCCTGGGGAAGCTCTTCACGTCCCCCCTGGGGGTGAAGGCATACACCTCGTCGGGGTACAGGTTCATGCGGGCGACGCTCAAGAACTCCCGGGGGTCCTTCACGTCCTGGAGCACGTCCATGTACTGGCGCAGCCACTGCACCGAGGAGACGTCCTCATCCCGGGCCTTGTCGCTGCTCTCCTTGTAGGACCAGTGGGCGGCGATCCCCTCCTCGGCGATGCGGTGCATCTCGGTGGTGCGGATCTGGACCTCGAAGGGCTGTCCCCGCCCCGAGATGACCGAGGTGTGGAGGCTGCGGTACCCATTGGGCTTGGGCATGGCGATGAAGTCCCGGAACCGGCCGGGAACCGGCCGCCACAGGGAATGGATCACGCCCAGGGCGCCATAGCAGTCCTTGACGGTGGGGACCAGCAGGCGGAAGGCCACGTAGTCGTAGACCTGCTCCACGTCGATGCTCTGGCGCTTGATCTTCTCGTAGATGCTAGAGGCGCTCTTGATGCGCCCGGTGACCTCCGCCTCGATCCCCTGGGCGGCCACCGACTCCACCAGCTTGCCGAGGATCTCCTCGATGAAGTCAGCCGAGACCTTCCGCTTGAGCTCGAGCTGGCGCATGAGGCTCTCGTACCCCTCGGGATCCAGGTACTTGAGGCAGAGGTCCTCCAGCTCGCTCTTGATGCGCCCGATCCCGAGGCGGTGGGCGATGGGGGCGTAGATCTCCCGGGTCTCCAGGGCGATCTCCACCTGCTTGGCCCGGGGGAGGAAGCCCAGGGTGCGCATGTTGTGGAGCCGGTCGGCCAGCTTGACCAGGATGACCCGGATGTCATCCACCATGGCCAGCAGCATCTTGCGCAGGTTCTCGGCCTGCTGCTCCTCCTTGCTCCGGAACTCCAGCTTGCTCAGCTTGGTCACGCCCTCCACGATGTGGGCGATGTCGGCGCCGAAGTACTCCTCGATGACGTCGATGCCCACCAGGGTGTCCTCCACGACGTCATGGAGCAGGCCCACCACGATGCAGGTCATGTCCAGGCGCAGGTCGGCCAGGATGGCCGCCACCTCCAGGGGATGCACCAGGTAGGGCTGGCCTGAGCGGCGGGTCTGGCCCCGGTGCTCCCGGGCGGAGAAGATGTAGGCCCGGCGCAGCAGATCCAGGTCGGCCTCGGGATTGTAGGCCTCCACCTTCTCCTGGATGTCCTCGTACCGGATCACGCCAGGGCTCCGCTCCGGTTCCGATTATAGCGGCGGCGGGAGGCGGTACGGCAGCCGGTGGCCTCGGTGCGGGACCGGTGCCCTCTCAGCGGCCGGCGGCCGAGCGGCGGCGCGGGTTCCGATCGGGCGAGCCGCCGGCGGCCTTGGCCTCGGACCGGCGCCCGCGCACCCAGCTCTCGTAGGCGATGACCACCGGCGAGGCGATGAAGACCGTGGAGTAGGTCCCCACCACCAGCCCCACCATGAGCATGAAGGCGAAGCCGCGGATGGCCTCGCCCCCGAAGGCGTACAGGCAGACCACCACCAGCAGGGTGGTGAACGAGGTCAGGAAGGTCCGGCTCAGGGTCTGGTTGATGGAATCGTTGAAGACCTTGACCAGCTCGGTCCCCCGCATGGCACGCATGTTCTCCCGGACCCGGTCGAAGATGACGATGGTGTCGTTGATGGAGTACCCCAGCAGGGTCAGGATGGCCGCCACGATGGTCAGGTCGAACTGGCCGCCCCACAGGTTGAAGATGCCAGCGGCGATGGTCCCGTCGTGGACCAAGGCCAGGATGCCGCCCAGGGCGAAGCTCAGGTTGCGGAAGCGCACGGTGATGTAGACCAGCATCCCCGCCAGGGCGAAGAACATGGCCAGGTAGGCCTTCTCGGCCAGCTCCCGCCCCACGCGGGGGCCCACGTACTCCACGCGGCGCACCGTGAGGGGCCCGAGCCGGGTGCTGGACTCCAGGAACTCCCGGACCTCCGGCGTCAGCTCCTCCACCTGCTCCAGGTCGGAGAAGGCGTGGAACAGCCCGGCGTGGGTCGTCCGGTAGTCGACGATGGCCTGGGCCAGGGCGCGGGCGTCCATGGCCCCTGCCTCGCTTCCGGCCAGGAGGGCGGCGATCTCGGGAGCCCCCGCCACGTTCAGGTCCAGCTTGCCGGCCTGCGCCGAGGCATCCGCGTCGGTGAGGTCCCTCAGGGCCCCCAGCACGGCGTCGTAGACCCGCTCCTGCTCGCTGGCGCCCGACTCCTCGGCCTCGCTGCCCTGGGCAGGTTCCGCGTCCGGCCGCTGGCTGGATCCCACCCGCACCAGGAACTCCTCGTCCTCGGGCGCGCCGATCCGCTGCAGGGAGACGTCGCCGATCCCGAGCCCCCCCAGTTGGGAGCGGAGATCGGCCACCGGCGGGGCCGAGGCGAACTTGACCTGGATCTCCGTGCCGCCGGCGAAGTCGATGCCGCGGTTGACGCCTCCGGTCAGGGACCAGATGCTGACGGCCATGATGATGGCCGACAGGGCAAGGCAGATGTAGCGCTTGCCCAGGAAATCGATGTGCGTGGTGCGAAAGAATTCCATCAGATGCTCAGCGTGTCATGGCCCTTTTTCCCGGTCAGGACGGCCATGAAGATGGTGCGGGAGACGAACAGGGCCGTGACCATGCTGGCCAGGATCCCCACCATGAGGGTGACGGCGAAGCCCCGGATGGGCCCCGTTCCGTACTGGAAGAGAAAGACGGCGGCAATGAGCGTGGTCACGTTGCTGTCCACGATGGCCGACAGGGCCTTGCCGAAGCCGCCGTCCACCGAGGCCCGGACGCTCTTGCCGTTGCGGACCTCCTCGCGGATGCGCTCGAAGATCAGCACATTGGCGTCCACGGCCATGCCGATGGTGAGGATGAAGCCGGCGATCCCGGGCAGGGTCAGCGTGGCCCCGATGGACGACATGATGGCCAGGACCAGGAGGAGATTCAGGAGGAGGGCCACCACGGCGTTGATGCCCGACAGCTTGTAGTAGACCACCATGAACAGCATGACCAGTCCGAAGCCCAGGAGGGCCGCAAAGACGCCCTTGCGGATGGAGTCCATCCCCAGGCTTGGGCCCACGGTGCGCTGCTCCATGACGTCCAGGGAGGCCGGGAGGGCGCCGCTCTTGAGCTGCAGGGAGAGCACGTCGGCGCTGGCCACGGTGAAGTTGGAGGTGATCTGGCCCCGGTCGGCGATGACCCCCTGGATGGTGGGGGCCGAAAGGACCACCCCGTCCAGCAGGATGGCCATCTTCTTCCCGATGTGCTCCCGGGTGATGCCTTCGAACACCCGCCCCGCCTTGGGGGTCAGGGTGAAGTCCACCACCGGCTCGCCGAACTGCCCCTGGCCGCGCTGGGCGTTGCGCAGGTCGTTCCCCTTGATGGGCGACGCCTTCTTGAGCGTCCAGTAGCTCCGGGCCAGGGACCCGTCGGGCCGGGGCCGGACCTCCTCGTAGACCTCGGTGTCCGAGGGGAGCTGGCCGCCAAAGGCCGCCACCGCCTCCTCCCGGCTGGCGAAGCCGCCCCAGCTGTCGTAGTTGGTCACCCCGGGCGGGTAGGTGACCAGCTTCCATTCCAGGAAGGCCTGGGTCTTGAAGGCGTCGATGACCGTCTCCGGGTCCTCGACGCCGGGGAGCTGGACCAGGATGCGATTGGCGTCGGGGCCGAACCCCTGCTGCTGGATGTTGGGCTCGGCAACGCCGAAGGCGTCCACCCGGTTGCGGATGGTCTGGAGCGTCTGCTGCACCGCCGCCCGCCGCAGGGCCGTCGCCTCGGTCGCCTGCAGCGTGAGGACCAGGCCGTCGGCCCCCGCCACGGCGGTGTCGTACTCGGGCAAGTTGCGGTCCAGGAGATCCCCCAGGCGCCCGCGCCCCTCGGCGTCGATCCCCGAGATCCGGATGGTGTCCACGGCGGTGCGGACCGCGTCGGTGAACGGGATGGAGCTGTCGTTGAGCAGCGAGCGCACCGACTCCACGTCCGACTCCACCTTGGCCTCCACCGCCTCGTCCACCTTCACCTCCAGCACCAGGTGGATGCCGCCCTTGAGGTCCAGACCCAGGTGCACCTTCTCCTGGGGGGGATAGACGAAGTAGACGGCCAGGAAGACCATCACGGCTATGATCGTGTAGCGCCACTGGAGGTTGGTCATGGTCTGCTTTCCTGGAGCCGCTCAGTCGGCCAGCTTGGTGGCCACGGCGCTGCGCGCCACCTCGATCTTGACGCCCTCGGCAATGCGCAGCTGGATGATCTGATCGGTGAGGCCCACCACCCGGCCGTGGATCCCGCCGCTGGTGATGACCCGGTCTCCGTTCTTGAGGCCGGCCAGCATCTCGGACATCTGCTTGCGGCGGCGGCGCTCGGGGGCGATGAGCAGGAAGTAGAAGACCACCGCCATGAGGGCGAAGGGGACGAGCTGGACCCAGCCCGGAGCCGCCTCCCCACCCTGGGGAGCCGGACCCATGAGCAGCATGGCCAGGGTCGGGGCTTCCACGTCAATCATCCTCGTGTCATCTGTTCAGGAATCGTGCCCGGAACACGGGACTTTGGCCCATCAGCCCAGCCTTGTCAAGGGTGGCGGCGGGGGCGGCGCTCCGGGCTAGACTGCCCGGATGGACGGCAGCGGCCCCGGTCCGGAGATGGTCCTGAAGCTGGCCGGGTTCTCCCCCGGCGGCGGCATCCTGCACGCCTTCTCCACGCGGGCCTCGGGGGTGCCTGCCGGCGCCGGCGCGGCGCCGGCGCTGGCGGCGCTGCTGGATGCGGCGGGCTGCCCGTCCCGGCGTCAGCCCGTGCACCTGCGCCAGGTGCACGGCGCCACGGCCCACATCGTCCAGGAGCCCACGCCCTCCCCCCTGGAAGGGGACGGGCTGGCCACCGCCGCGCCAGGAACGGTCCTCGTCATCCAGACCGCCGACTGCCTGCCGGCGCTCCTGGCGGACGGCACCGCGGGCGTGGTGGGGGCAGCCCACGCCGGGTGGCGCGGTGCGCTGGCCGGGGTGCTTCAGGCGACGCTGGCGCGCATGGAGGAGCTGGGCGCGCGGCGGGAGCGGGTGCAGGCGGCGCTGGGCCCGGCCATCGGTCCGTGCTGCTTCGAGGTGGGCGAGGAGGTGGCGGCGCCGTTCGCCGCCCTCCACGCCGGCCTGGTCCTCCGGGACCGGGCACGCCCCCACGTGGACCTGCCCGGCGCGGCCCGCCGGCTGCTGGTGCAGGCGGGCGTTCCCCCCGGGGCCATCCACGCGGCCGGCGCCTGCACCCGCTGCCAGCGCCGGCGCTTCTACTCCTACCGGGCCGAGGGGCCGGGCACGGGACGCCTGCTGTCGGTGCTGGGCCGGTTCCCCTGACCCCCGGACGCGGCCCTCACGCCGCGCCGGCCCCCTCCACCAGGTAGCGGTACCCCTGCTCGGCCAGGAAGATCTGGCGGCGGCGGGCGTACTCGGTCTCCACCGTCTCCCGGCTCACCAGGGTGTAGAAGCAGGCGGTGTTGTCGCCCGGCTTGGGCCGCAAGATGCGGCCCAGCCGCTGGGCCTCCTCCTGGCGTGAGCCGAAGGTGCCGGAGATCTGGATCGCCACCGACGCCGCGGGAAGGTCCACGGCGAAGTTGGCCACCTTGGACACCACCAGCACGGAGAGATCACCGCGCCGGAAGGCTTCGTAGAGGCGCTCTCGCTCGGCCTGGGGCGTGGCCCCGGTGAGGACCGGTGCGCCGAGGCGCTGGGCCAGCCCGCGGAGCTGGGCCAGGTAGTGGCCGATGACCAGGACGCGCTCGCCACGGTGGCGCTCCAGCAGCTCCTCCACCACCGCGTCCTTGGCCGGGTTGGTGGCCGCCAGCCGGAACGCCTCCCGGTCCTCGGCGGCATAGTAGCGCCGGCGCAGCCCGCTGGAGAGGGGGACCCGGAACTCCACGCACCGGGCGGTGGCGATGAATCCCTGCCGCTCCAGGTCCCGCCACGGCACGTCGAACTTCTTGGGTCCGATGAGGGAGAAGACGTCCTCCTCCCGGCCGTCCTCCCGGACCAGTGTGGCGGTGAGCCCGAGCCGCCTGCGAGCCTGGATCTCGGCCAGCACCCGGAACACCGGCGCCGGCAGCAGGTGCACCTCGTCGTAGATGATCAGCCCCCAGTTGCCGCGGCGGAACAGATCGAGATGGGTGAAGGGCCCGCGCCGGCTCTTCCGGTGGGTGAGGATCTGGTAGGTGGAGAGGGTGACCGGCGCCACCTCCTTGGCGCCGCCGCTGTACTCGCCAATCTGGTCCGGGGCCAGGGTGGTCCGGGCCAGGAGCTCGTCGCGCCACTGGTGCAGGGCGGTGATGGAGGTGGTGAGCACGAGGGTGGAGGTCTGCAGGCGCTCCATGGCGGCCAGCCCCACCACCGTCTTGCCCGCACCGCAAGGCAGGACCACGACTCCCGAGCCTCCCCTGGCCGAGCCGCCGGCGTGATACGCGTCCACGGCCTGGCGCTGGTAGGCACGCAGGGCGAAGGGGTCGCCCGCCAGGGTCACCGGGCGCAGGGCCAGGGCCAGGGGGTCCCCGTCCCCATACCCGGCCTCGTCCTGGACCGGCCACTCCAGCCGCACCAGGGCCTGCTTGAGGAGGCCGCGGTGGGCGGCGGGCACCGCCACCCGGTCCGGGCCCAGGGGATCGCCCAGGAGTGGCCGGATCCTGGGACTGGCGGCGATCTCCGCCAGCAGGCCGGGGTCGTCGGCCACCAGCGTCAGGTCGCCGCCCTCGCCCGGCACCAGGCGGAAGCGCCCGAAGCGCGCCAGCAGGTCCGCCACATCCCGCTCCACCGCCGCAGGGACCTCGAAGCGGGAGTGGGCGCGCAGCGTCTCCAGGATCTCCGCCTCGGTCACCCCCAAGGACGCGGCGTTCCACAGGGACAGGGGCGTCACGCGGTAGGTGTGGACGTGCTCCGGGCTCTTGACGAGCTCGGCGAACAAGGCGAGGCCGTCCCGGGCCGCGTCGGACGCCGGGAGCCCGGTCTGCAGCAGAACCGTGCGGTCCGACTGGACGATGAGAGGGCGCTCGGCGTCGTTTCTTGACACTCTACCGCCCCAACCTATAATCCACCCTGCGACGAAAAGCTGCGGAAGGAGCCAACGCCATCGACAACCAGGTCAAGGAGATCATCGGAGAGCTGGCCTTCATCCAGCAGCGCTTCTTCGCCCGCTTCACAGATGAGCTGGTGCAGCTGGCGGGTCGGGTGGCCAACACATTTCGCGCCGACGGGCGTCTCCTGGTCATCGGGACCGGGGCGAGCGGCAGCCTGGCCCAGATCCTGGCCGGGGCCCTGAACCACCGGGTCGGCGTGAACCGTCCTCCCCTGGCGGCCATGGCCCTCACCGCCGACGGCGCGCTGCTCAGCGGGCTGGCCGAGGACGCCTCGGTGGAGGAGCTCTTCTCCCGCCAGATCGAGGCCATGGGACGCAAGGGTGACATGGTCGTGGCCTTCTCCGCCGATGGCGACTCGCCGGCCTGCCTGCGGGGCCTGGTCCAGGCCCGCGAGTCGGGACTGTCCACCGCCGCCTTCCTGGGGCGAGACGGCGGCCGCATCAAGAACTACACCGAGCAGGCGCTGGTGGTGGACGCGGAGAAGCCAGCCCGGGTCCACGAGGTGCACCTGGTGGCCGCCCAGATCCTCGCCCAGATGGTGGAGCGGCAGCTCTTCTCCCTCTGAGCCCCGTGACCGGGCCGGCGGCGGCCGCTAGCCCTGGGCCTTGGCGATCATGATCCGGGCCTCGATCTCCTCGCGGTCACCCGCCTTGGGCTGGAGATCCAGGTAAGTCTGGAAGTGGGTGGCGGCCTTCCGGCGCTCGTTGAGCTCCCAGTAGGTGTACCCCAGCTCCTTGTGGGCCGCGGCGTACTTGGGCCGCAGGGCGATGGCCCGCTCGTAGGCCTCGGCCGCGGTGCGGAACTCCTTCTGGTTGTAGTTGAGGGCGCCCAGGTTGTAGAACACCACGGCTCCCTCCTGCCCCTTGCTGGCCCCGGCATCCACGGCCTTCTGGAAGTACACCTCCGCCTTGTCCTGGTTGCCGGACCGGGCGTGCAGGGTGCCCAGGGTGAGGAGGGAGTTCATGTTCCCCGGCTCCAGCGCCACCGCCTCCTCCAGGGCGGCAATGGCCTCGGCCTCCCGGCCCAGGTCCCGCAGAAGCGAGCCCTTGGTGGCCAGCATGGCCCCCTTGCTGGGACCGCCGGCATCGATCTCCTTCTGCAGGAACTCCAGCGCCTCCTGGGTCCGGCCCGCCTTGCTGGCCAGCATGGCCTGGTAGTAGAAGAGGCCCGACCGCGGCGTCTTCTCCAGCTCCTGAACCCGGCGCAGGCTGGCGGCAGCCGCGTCGTACTGGCCCAGCTCGTACTGGGCCCGGGCGATGGCGAAGTGGAGGTTGGGATCGGTCTCCCCGCCGCTCTCCTGCAGCGCCGCGTTGAACTTCTCCAGGGCGCCCTGGTAGTTCTTGAGGTCGAACAGCTCACGCCCCTCCTCGGCAGGGTGCCGGCGACGGGTCACCTTCCCCACCGCCGCCTCCGACTCGGTCCCTCCCTCGGCCGCCTTCATGGCCAGCTCCTGGTACTCGGCCTCGGGCGCCATCTTGAGGGTGATCTTCACCAGACCCGACGGCTCCAGCTTCAGGGTGCGATCATCCTTGGCCAGGCCGAAGCGCAGAGGGCCAAAGGAGCCCATGTCGGTGCCGTCGGAGGCGCGGTTCTCCAGCTCCAGGTAGAAGGGCCGGTAGCCTTCCAGCTCGTAGGTGATCTTGTACTCGCCAAACTCCACCAGGGGGTGGCTGAACCGCCCTTTCTTGTCGCTCTTGGTCTTGGTGCTCTTGGTGGCGGTGTTCTGGTTCTCCAGCCGGACGATGACGCCGGCCAGGGGCTCGCCGGTGTGATCGACCACCGTTCCCTCCACCCGGGTCCTGCCGCTGGTGGAGCGGCCGGTGACCTGGGCCGCCGCGGGCTCGACGAGCAGCCAGCCGGCCAGCAGGCCGGCGGTCGCGGAGAGGATGAGAGCCTTGACGCTTCGCTTCATGGGTGGGACCTCCTGGCCGCGGTCGCCACCGGCCCGTCCGGGGGACCCGCCACTTCCACAACAGGATTGTGGGGAAGATTCATCCTAACAGCGGCGCGCGCCCGGGATCAAGCGGCGATGCCTCCCCGGGGCAAGCTGCCGCCGCCGGCGGGGCCAGCCGTCAGGGGGCCCGCAGCCGGGCCGGCTCGTAGGCCAGGGGCTGCTGGCCGGCCAGCGCCTGCCACCGCGCCGCCTCCCCCAGGGCCTCGGTGAACGCTCCTGGCGGCGGTGACGCGACCCGGCCGCCGCCTAGCAGGCCCGCCAGCCAGCCCGCGGGGCGCGGGAATTCCTCCACCCTCAGGGCGGCTCCAGGCTCCAGCCCCGCCCGGCGGCGGGCCGCTTCCAGCGCCTCGTGCAGCCCGCCCACCGCGTCGGCCAGCCCCACCTCCACCGCCTCGTTCCCGGAGAAGATGCGTCCGGTGGCCAGCTCGCGGACCCGGTCCGGTTCCATGCCGCGCCCCTCGGCCACCACCTCGAGAAAGCGCTCGTAGATCCCCGCCAGCTCCGCCTGCACCATCCGGCGCTGGTCGTCGGTCCACGGCTCCAGGTCCAGGAACATGTCGGCGTTCTCGCCGCTCTTGATCAGCTCCCAGTTCAGCCCCATCCAGCGGTAGAGGCCCCCCATGGCGAACTTGCCGCTGAAGACGCCCAGGGAGCCGGTGATGGTCGACCCATCGGCCAGGATCTCGTCGGCCGCCGCGGCGATGTAGTAGCCCCCCGAGGCGCCGTAGTCCCCCATGGAGACCACCAGCGGCTTGGCCTCGGCGGTGTGGCGCGCCTCCCGCCAGACCACCTCCGACGCGGCGGCCCAGCCGCCCGGGCTGTCCACCCGCACGATCACCGCCTCGATCCCCTCGTCCTCGCGGGCCGCCCGGAGCGCCCCGGCCAGGGTATCGGAGCCGCTCAGGTGCCCGTACCACTCGTTCTCGGCCGACTCGCCCAGGATGAGCGGCCCGCTGGCATGGACCACGGCCACCCGCGGCGGGCGCGCGAACCAGCCGTGCCGCAGGTGCCCCAGGTAATCCGACAGCCCCAGGTCCTCCAGGTCGCCGGCTCCCAGCCGCTCCACCGCCCGCGCGCGCACCTGATCGGCGTGGATGATGTGATCCACCAGGCCGGCCTCCACGGCACCGGCGGCGGTGAGGAAGCCCTCCGGCAGCAGGGACTCCAGGTCGGCCACGGCCAGCCCCCGGTCCGCCGCCACATCACCCAGCATCTCTCCTGAGAACTGGTCCATGAGCCGCTCCAGGTTTCGCCGCATGGCCTCCGACATGTCCCGGCGGGTGTACGGCTCGGGGGAGTCCTTCTCCTCCCCGGTGCGCTCGAAGTCTGGATGGATGCCAACGCGGTCCAGTGTCTCGCGGGCGAAGGGGACGGCGAAGACCAGGCCGGTGAAGTTCAGGCTGCCGCCTGGGAGCATGGCCACCTCGTCGGCGGCGGCGGCGACGTAGTAGTCCAGCAGGCCGTCCTTCTCCATGAGCGCGACCACCGGCTTGCCGGAGGCCCGGAACCGCGCCAGCGCCTGGCGCACCTCCTGGGCCCGGCCCAGGCCGCAGCGGACCCCGCTGAGGCGCAGGGTGAGCCCCTTGACCCGGGGATCGGAGGCGGCGGCGTCCAGCCCCCGGACCACCTCCAGGACGGTGGGCTCCTCGCCCCCCAGCAGGCGGCTCAACAGGCTCCGGCTGCGCTGCTCGGGGAGCGACTCGGGCCCCATCCGGAGCTGCAGGAGCACCTGGTCCGGCAGGCGGTCCGGGAGCAGGACCAGGGCGACTCCGGCCACCACCAGCAGCAGGGAGACGGCCAGGATGCCCAGGATCACCAGTCGATTCGCCCGTCGGCGCATGCCTCCTCCTGCCGTGGATGGCCCGCGGCTCCGCCACTCTTTACAGATC
>JBFGDW010000024.1:0-18683 GCA_041580435.1 Candidatus Polarisedimenticolia bacterium
AGGGCCTGCTTCGCGGGCTGGCGGCCCGGCGCCACGTCAGGGCGCCGGCGTCACCGTGATCCTGACTCCCGGCCCGTAGCCGTTGAACGGCTGCCAGATGGGGCCGTTGTCGTTCTCCTCCACCCCCAGGTTGATGAGCGGCTGGCCTGCCGTGGTGGGGTTGGGCACGAAGGTGACAGTGGTGGAGCCCGGCCCCACGGCCCGGAAGCGCAGGCGGGCGATGGGGGTCTCGGGGCAGCTGAAGCCCACGCAACCGGCCCCGGACGTGGTGAGGCCGTTGCGGATGGTCAGCACGTTGTCCCGGTAGGCCCGAATGGCGAACCGCACCCGGCCCGGTATCCCCTGCACCCGCTCGGCCACCAGCTCCACGGCGGAGGCCAGGGTGGACTGGTTGACGTTGGAGAAGATCCGCGGTCCGCGGGACAGGTCCACACCGGTCATCCGGACCACCTCGGGATCGAAGCTGACCTGGACGTTCAGGCCCGAGACCCGGTCGGGGTAGGGGCCCCGGGTGTAGATGGGAATGCTCACCTCGTCGGGCCGCAGCGACTCGTGGTAGACCGAGTAGGAGACCGGCGTTCCAGGGAAGGTGGTCTGCTTGGGGCTGCCGGTGATCCGGACCACGTAGATGGCCGTCCGCGGCACGGTGAACTCCACCCGGGGGTCCTTGTTGGTGGGGCTCTTGTCGTCGCTGGAGGCCACCAGGGTCAGATCGGCGGTGGTCACGGCGGAGAGCGCCTCGGGGGTGCTGGGATCCAGCGCCGAGATGCTCAGCGGGATGGAGAAGACCTCGATGATGGAGTCGAAGGTCGCGCCCTGGTCGGCCGTGGTCAGGTCCACGATGGCCCGGTCCCCCTCGCCGCCCAGGAAGTAGTAGAAATCGATGTCCGGCGGCGGGAGCTGGGTGACGTGGGGATCGAAGACGCCGTCGCGGAAGGCGAAGTTGTGCAGCATGTCCCGGGTGAACCACTTGAAGGGCGGCTGGTTGAACGGCACGGTGCCCAGGGGGAAGATCCGGTCGAGGAGATCATTGGTCCGGCCCACGCCGGTGGACAGGCTGCCGTTGTCCGGGTTGTTGACCGGATCCAGGGCTCGCTCCCATTCCCGGAACTTGGTGCCTCCGGTGTGGGTGCGGAGGTAGACGGTCTGGGCTGTGGGCAGGGCGGTGGGCACGCCCCGGGCATCCAGCGGCGCGGTGTCCACGTCCACGCAGGTCCCCCCACAGTCACCGTCCACCTGGCACAGGAGCCTGGGGTTGTCGCTGCAGACCCTCTGGGTGCTGACGATGCTGCCCACCTGGAAGGGGGTTCGCAGGGCGACCTTCCCCTGGTTGGGGAGGCGGTCGGTGGGCTCCACGTCGGTGACCGACAGCGCCAGGGCGGCGGCGTTGGCGCTCACCGAGCCGCCCAGCACGGCCTCGTTGATGGTGAAGGAGATGAGATTCCCTGAGGGGTTGGTGGGCTGCTCCAGGATCAGGGTGGGGCGCAGGGGCGGCCGTGGACCCACCGGGAAGTTGGCCGAGAGGGTGTCGCCCACATTGGCCACGAACCCGGGGTAGATGTCGGTGCGCGGGTCGGGGATGGAGAAGATCCGCACGGTGCTCGAGTCGAAGAAGATCTCGATGTCGCTTCCCAGGTTCCGCCCGGCCACGTAGGAGTCGGGCGTCCCCAGGCTGCCAGTGAGGCTGGAAGCGTCGCTGTCGATGCTGATCACGCCACCGGTGTTGGGCCCGATGGTCTGGGCATAGAACGCCGCCAGGCTCAGGTCCTGGCCGTCGAAGGCCGTGCCCAGCCCCACCAGGTCAGGCGGACGGTTCGCCGGACCGAAGAAGGGAGACGCGTCGCCCCGGATGTCGGCAATGATCTCGGTGAGTCCCGAGAAGTTGAGCAGGCTGCCGAAGAACGTCGCAAGCGCGGTCAGGTCCTGGCCGTCGATGGAGCCATCGGCGATGAGATCGGCGTTGGCCGAGTACAGGGGGCTCCCCGTGGTCGCGCCGAAGCGCCGCCCCAGGTCGGCCAGATCGAAGCCGTCCACCCGCCCGGAGCGGTCGATGTCAGGGTTGCCGATGGTGGCCTGGAACGCCGGCGTGGTGCTCACCGAGATCTCGTAGAAGTACGATGGCCCCGAGCCGGTGGTGCCGGTGCGGCGCTGCAGCTGGATGGTGTAGTCGCCGTCCTCGGGCAGGGATGGGATCAAGATGAAGGGATCCGGGCTGAAGGGCGCAGTGCTGGCGTCAGCCAGGAGCGCCCCGGAGGGGGCGCGAAGGATGGCCCGGGCATCCAGGAACGAGCCCAGGCCGAAGGCGGTCACGTTGACCAGCATGACGTCGCCGGCCCGGGCATCGACGACGAAGTGGTCCACGTCGCTGGCGCTGCCGATGGTCCCCCGGGTGATGACGGCGTCCTGAAGCCGCCGGGCGGTCTGGGGCGTGTCGTTGGGCTCTCCCTCACTCTCGGGCGGCTGCTCCAGCCTCAGCTTGAGAACGTAATCGAATCCCGACGCGGCTCCCCGGTTCAGCCGGTCGGCCACGGCCACGAAGATCTCACCGCCCCGCCGGGGCAAGGTGCGAATGTAAGGATCGGTGTTGACCAGCGAGAAGGATGCCCCGGGCGGCAGGGTGGAGTTGTTGTCATTGGAGGCGAAGGCGACGCCCAGCTCCTCCTGGAAGAACATGGACACGACCCCGTCCATGATCTTGACCGGCGAGATCCCGTCCACGTCGGCCACCAGCATCATGCCGGCCGGGATATTGACCTTGTACACGTCCACGTCCTGTCCCGACTGGAGGATTCCGCCCACGCTGATCCCGGCCTCCCCGGTGGTGAGGGGCACGGCGATCGCCTCCCGGAAGGACTGGTTGGGTTCTTGCTCGAAGAACCCGGTCCGCAACCGGAAGAAGAGCGAGTAGTTCACCGTGATGTCGCTGGTGGGCGTGGCGCCGCCGTTGAACACCCGCACGAAGTAGTTGCCGGCGTTGGCCAGGGGCACCACCAGGGAGGGGTTCTTGGCGGCGCCGCTGCCCGAGATGGTGGTTCGCAGGGACTGGGCCACCACCACGCCGGCGCTGTCCAGGATCTGGATCCCCATGATCACGTTGGTGGACAGGCCGTACTCGAAGGACAGGATCACCGTGGAGTTGGCCTCGCTGGTGGTGAAGGAGTAGAAGTCCTCGGTGACACCGGTGCGCGCCGGGAAGGTCCCCACGATGGGGAACGCCAGGTTGAGGGGCTGAGCCGCCCCGCTGGTGTCATTGGGCTCGATCTCGGCGACACCCTGGGTCAAGTTCACCGAGTAGGCGAACGTCCCGGCCACGCCGTCCTGGAAATCATTGGAGACCCGGATGAAGCCGGTTCCCGGCGGGGTGGAGCCGGTGATATTGGCCGTCACCGTGACCGTGGACTGGGTCGCGGTGGTGCGGACCCCCTCGGCCAGCACCTGGCCCGAGCTGTTGAGCAGCTGGATCCGCCCGTCGAAGTTGTTGACGAAGCCCGAGAGCACCGCCCGCACCACGTTGCCCGAGGTGAAGTTGGTCTGGAAGAAGTCGATATCACCCTGCCGGTTCATGGTCCCGCTGATGGTGACGCTGGTCTGCAGCAGGGGGGTCGCCGTGGCCCGCGTGTTGTTGGGCTCCAGCTCGACCACGGTGATGCCCTGGGCGCGTGCCTCGCCGGAGGGAAGCCAGCAGGCCACGGCAAGAATCCCCGCGGCACACAGCGAGACCAGGAACCTGTTGCCCGACCGCATCATCCGACCTCCCCTCCTGACGAACTCCATCCCAAGGGCCGGCCAATGGCCGGCCGCCCTCGGCGCACGCAACCGGCGCGCCGGGCCGCGCAAGGGTACAGGCCGGGCTGGAGCAGCGAGGCGATTCTAACGGAGGGTGCGCGCGGGCGTCAACGCGGGCTCCCGGCCCCGCTGCATCGCCTCCGCGCCGGGGGATCCCCCGGCGCAGGAGGGGGATCCCCTGGTGCCAGGACCTCCACCCCCCTCAGCCGGCCCGCCCGGAGTCGCCGCCTCCGGCGGGCTCCCCGTCGGGCAGCGGCAGGCCGGGCGCCATGAGGGCCAGGGTCCGGCTCAGCTCCAGCAGGGGCGGCGCCAGGCGGGACCGGGCCAGGAGCGGCTCCCGGGTGGCCGGGATGGCCACCGCCACGGCCAGGAGCAGTCCCCCGGCCATGAGGGCCGCCCCCAGCAGCCCCGCCGCTGCACCGGCGCTCCGATCCAGCCAGCCGAGCCCGGCCCCCTGCACCCCGCGGGCGGCCAGCCTCCCGGCCAGTGCCATGATCACCAGCACCGCCAGCAGCACCAGGGCGAAGCCGGCCAGGAGGGGCCACCCCTCCTCGCGGCCGAGCAGCCAGCCGGCCACCGGCGCCGCCAGCCGCAACCCCAGGAGGCACCCCGCGGCCAGGGAAACGACCCCCACCACGAGACGGAGCAGACCGTGCCGCAGCCCCACCAGCGCTCCCGCCGCCAGCAGGAGGGCGATCCCCACGTCCAGGATGGTCATCGCCTGCACGGCGAGAGTCTAACACCGGCCGGTCCGAACCCATGCCTGTGCTACCATCCATCGTTTCTACGGGCCAGGGGAAGGGCCTCGGGAGAGGGTTGATGAAGCGAGCAGAGAGCATCACAGGACGGCTCCGCGGACGGCGTGCCGTGGGGCCCGGGATCCTTCTGGCCGGCGCCCTGATCCTGGCGCCGGAGGCCTGGGGCCAGGCCATCCACGAGATCTTGGACGGCAGCGTCGGCGGCTTCCCCACCGACATCTTCGAATGCGGAGGACCACGCAAGAAAGCGGATGTGTGCGGCCTCTCCTATCGCTACTACTGCGTGGACCAGCCCGACGAGGTCAACAGCCCGGCCGCCCCGCCAAGCGGGTTCGCCACCTACAGGTCCAAGCGGGAGCTGTATACCGCCGAGCCGGTCCACACGGGCAACTTCCCCAAGGCGTCCCAGCTCGGACCGGGGCGGGCCTGGAACCTGGTGTGGGACGCGGCCCGGGACGTGGACTCGCCCGGGCACATCGGCTACTACGCCGCGGCCTCACAGATCGTGGAGCACGGGGAGCTGGGCAACCCCCTGACCCTGAACTGCCTGCCCGTGACCGGCCAGTACGCCTGCTTCGGGCTCATCACGCCCCAGAACAGCAACGCGGTCCGCAATTCCCCTCTGGGCGACCTGCAACCCCTGGGGGCGCTCTCCCCCATCCCCGTGCCCGTGGTGATCCAGAACGGCATGGACAAGATCTCCCTGGTCTGGGAGCAGGCGGCGGGCCAGGTGAGCCGCGATGGCGCGCCCCTTCCCATCCAGGGATACCGGCTCTTCGTCTACCCCAATCCGGTGAACCCACCCACCGAGAAGGAGCTCAGGGACAAGGCGGTGCCGGTGGGCGACGTCATTCCCCTGGGGACGACCTCCCTGGAGCTGGACCGGAACAATCCGGTCCTCAAGGGGACGGTCACCCTCTCTGGCGCACTGCGCGTGGTCTACACCGGCGGGGCGGAGTCGGCCTACTTCTCCGCCAACGGCCAGGCCACCGGGCTCGCCTTCCCCGACACGGCCGTCACCAAGGAGATGGATGACGCCGCCGCCGGCGCCGGCGGCGTCGCCCGGGCCATCGACATCGAGGACCTGTATCTGGAGATCCGCCAGCAGAAGGGGGAGTCGGACACCGACCCCGGCCGGAGTTTCCTGGTGGTCACCGTGGATCTGGTGGGTGAGCCCGCCGGGAAGCTGGCCGAGGGAACCACCGTCAAGGTATTCATCGACTTCAACGACGAGGGCCTGGCCCAGGTCTTCAGCGAGCCCGGCAAGACCGGCACCGAGGACATCACCCTGCAGGCCACCCTCAAGCAGTCCGGCGACGGGCCCGTGCGGGCCGAGTTCACCGGCCTGCCCGGGATGGCGGCCCACAGCAGGGTCGACTCCACCCATGGCCAGGTCCGGTTCGTCGTTCCGCTGGACGCGGTGACTGGCGCCGTGAGCAACGCCAAGCTCCAGGCCGCCGACGCGGGGGGCGGGCGCCGGCGCATCCTGGTGTGGGCGGAGACCTCCCGGGGCAACGACACGGACCGGGTGCCCAACACCAACGACGGCAAGGCCCCCTCGGTGGCGGGCGAGGTGGTGAAGTTCACCTTCTAGGGGGGCGCCCGCCTGCCGTGATGCGCCGGCTGGCCAGCCGGATGGCTGGCCGGCGCCCGCGCGTCCGGGACCGCGCTGCCACCCAGGTCCGCGCCCGGTGGCCCACGTAGGCCGCCAGGTAAGCCCCGCCGAGGCCTGCGTGGACCCAGGCCAGCCCCCGCAGCCAGCGTGCCTCCGTCAGCACCTGGATGAGCACCCCCGACAGGACCAGCGGGCCGAAGATCCACAGCAGGCCCAGCCCGCTCAGTTTGCCGGTGGGGCGCCCGGCACGCATCCGCTCCAGGACGTGATTGGAGAAGATGAGGCCCACGGCGAAGATCAGAAACGGGACCGACAGCAGGTGGGCCTTGAGGACCCATCCCTGCCAGGGGTGGTTGATGACGGCGAACGGGTCGGACGGCTCCATCCACTCCTTCATCACGTGCAGCACGAGTCCCGTGAGCCCGGCCGCGGCCGTGGACAGGGTCAGGAGCCTGTTCTGCCAGCGGGTCATCATGGGCGCGGCTCCGGCGTCCCGGGAGGCGACTCCTCCACCCGGGGCGTGATGACCCTGTGCAGGGCCAGCACCCGCCGCGCGGCGGCGGTGATCCCCTCGGCGGTGAGGGAGGCGCCGGTCATGGGGCGGATGCCCCGCTTCAGGGCCAGGTCTGGATCCAGTCCTCTCCCCTGGAACTGCCCCAGCCATGCGGCCCGGGGCAGGTAATCGGGAGGCTCGGCGAAGGCGATGACCTCCACCCGGCGCAGGCGCCCGTCCGGGTCCACCACGTACATCACCGTCGCGGCCTCGGTGCGCACCCGGTGGGTGTCGAAGTAGGCCACGCCCACCATCTGGCCTTCCCGCGTGGCCACGTAGTGGGGAACCAGTGCGCTGCGCAGCTCCACCCCCTCGCCGGCGACGCGGCGGGCCTCGGCCAGCTGCTCCGGCTCCAGGTAGGCGGTGCGGCGCTCCACCTGGGCTCCCGGGAAGGCCAGGGCCAGGGCCTCCTCCTGGGTGAGGAGGACGCTGGCACGCGCCGGCGCCGCCAGCGCCAGCAGCAGGAGGAGCATCCCCCCTGCCACGGGCGCCGGCAAGCGCCGGCGGCTCTGTGCGCGAAGGCCCACGGTCAGAAGAGCAGCCCCACCGCCACGTTCCACTGATCCACGCCCGTGCCGGCGGCGTTGTCGAAGTTCTGGAAGTCCAGCTTCAAGACCACGTTGGGGATCGGCTTGTAGGAAACGCCGTAGGTTACCACCTCCAGATCACTGGCCGGGTTGCGGCTGAACCCGGCCGGCACCTTGCGCTGGGTGTCCATGGACTCGAAGCGCACGAAGGGGATGAGAGCCTGGCGCGTGGCCCGGTGGGCGAGGACGTCAAACCCCGCCTGCAGGTAGTGCCCCTGCATCTCCTCGCCGATGGACTGGCTGCCGGTGAATCCCTGCACGTCATTGAGCAGGTCGGCCTCGTCCACGCTCACGTCCACCCACAGGGCGCGCGCCTCCAGGCCGCGCCAGCGCCACTCCAGGTGCGCCTCCAGGATGTCGGTGCGCGCCTCCACCGTCTGGCCGCTGGTGGGCGCCACGGCTCCCTGCCCCGAGTCGCCGGTGTAGAAGGACGCCCCCAGGGTGAGGCCCGGGGTCACGCTCCAGTCGGCCCGGGCCACCAGGCCCAGATCCTCGGCCAGGGACTTGGAGCCGCTCTGCCGGCCGCCCCGCAGGCCCGAGGCGCCGAATCCCGACTCGTCCAGGCCGGCGCCGTCGAATCCGGCCACCAGGTAGGCCCGGTAGGAGACCGGTCCCAGGTCGCCGAACACGCCGACCCCGTTCTCGCGCCAGGTGGTGGGGATCAGGGCCCGCTCCACCTGGGGACGCCGGGCGCCCAGGAAGATGGGCGGCTCGTGGAGCTCGTTGATGAAACCCATGGGCACCAGCAGCAGGCCGGCGCGGGCGTTGACCCGATCGTTGAACAGGAAATCCAGGTAGGCGAACTCCACCGAGACCTCGCCGTCCTTGCCGGTGGAGGCGTGCTCGAACTCCAGCTCCGAGTTGAACAGGATGCGGTCGCTGAACTTGTAGCCCACGTAGGTGATGAGGCGCAGGAAGTCGAGCTGATCGGTCTTCCCCGAGGCGGCGCCGTCGTCACGGCGCGAATCGAACCCCTCGTAGAGCATCTCGGCGTACCCCCCGAGGCTGACCCCCTTCTCGGTGCGGTAGATCTTGGAGGCGGCCGGTCCGAAGCCATGGACCCCCTCTCCGGCCTCCACCGCCGCCTCGCCGATGCGCAGCTCCTCGATCTCGCGGGCCAGGATCTCGAGACGCCGCTCCAGCTCGGCCAGGCTGGCCGCCTCCTGGCCACCGCCCCCGGAGCGGGCGCGGGCCAGCGCCGCCTCCAGCTCGGCGAGACGCTTCTCCAGGGCCTGGAGGCGCTCCTCGGCGCCGCCGGCGCGGGCGGTGGTCTGGGGGCCCGGTGCCGCCGCCGCCCCGGGGGCGGCGGCCAGTGCGGTGATCAGGGTCAGGGCAGCGATACGCATGGTCCTTCCTCTCTCGCGATGGTCGGGGGGGTGGGCTCCACCATGAGGGGAGCCTCTAGACGTGTGATCAGCTCGTGCAGTCCGGGGGTGGCCCGGGCCACCACCCCGGTGCCCTGGCGCACCAGGTACAGGGCCTCCACGCCCAGGCACCGGGCGGCGTCCAGGCCCTCCTCGGGGCCCAGGACGAACAGGGCGGTGGAGGCGGCGTCGGCCAGGAAGGGATCGGCGCTCACCACCGTGACACTGCCGAACTCCGGGGCCGGGTGGCCGCTGCGGGGGTCCAGGATGTGGCCGGGCCGCTGGGATCCGGCGGAGGTGGCCGCCGACAGGCCGCGCAGGCGCAGCGCGCCCATGGAGCGCTCCCGGTGGTCGGGATGGGCGATGGCCACCTCCCTCCCGGGGCCATCGCCGGAGACCAGAACCTGGCCGCCGAAGTCGATCCACCAGGCCCGCAGGCCGGCCTCCTGGAGGGCGGCGGCGGCCCGCGCCAGCCCCTCCCCCTTGCCGAAGCCGCCGGCGTCCAGGACCGGCCCCGGCGCCTGGCGCACGGCGGTGCCCGCGCCGGGATCCAGCAGGAGCAGGTGCAGGCCGGTGGCCTGGCGGGCCCGGGCCAGCTCGTCGGAGCCCGGGGTGCGTCCCTTGCCGCGCAGATCCCAGGCGGCCACCAGGTGCCCCACCGCCGGGTCGAAGGCGCCGCCGGTCCGCTGCCAGGCCTCCCGCACCCGCAGGAGGATCTCCAGGAGGGCCGGCGGGATGACCGCGGGCTCGCCCACGGGGGCGCGGTTGAGGGCGGCCAGGGGGGTGTCATCGCGCCAGGTGGAGAGCAGGTCCTCCACCTGGGCCAGGGCGGCCAGCCCCGCCTCCAGGGCCTCCAGTCCGGCGGCGCGGCTGCGTGCCTCGCCGGCCAGGGTCAGCGTGGTCCCCATGGCGTAGGCCTGGCGCTCCACCGGGACCATGGGCGCCGGACGTGTCGCGGCGGCGGCGCAGCCGGCCGTCCCGAGGGACAGGAGGAGGGGGGGGATGATGAAACTGAGACGCGATCTCACCATGTTGAGATCGCACGCTCGCCGGGTCCGGGACGGGGGCATGGCGCTCTAGCTCTCCAGGGGAAGGACGAAGATCTCGCGGCAGATCTCCCGGTCCAGGGCCACCGAGGTCTGCCCCACCTGGAGCACCACCGAGGGCCGGGTCTGCTGGAGGCGGACCACGCCGCCGGTCTGGATGCCCAGGGTCAGGAGCCGGTCCAGGCGCCGGTGCAGCGCCTGGGTGATGAAGACGATCCTCCCCTGGCTGCCGATGGCCAGCTCGCTGAGAGGCTGCACCAGGGGCGCCACCTTCTTCCGGAAGTTGGCGCAGCAGTCGCCCCGCGGGATCTCCTTGCCGTGGGGGCAGGTGGGCGGGTGCCCCAGGAAGGTGCAGATCCGATCGGTGACCTCCGCCGAGAGGATGTGCTCCACCTGGCAGGCGGTCTGCTCGGTGTCCTCCTCCCCCACCGCCATGACCTGGCTGAACAGCACCTCGGCCAGCCGGTGGCGGCGGATCACCGCCCGGGCCACCGCCTCCCCCGCCGGCCTCAGAATGACCTGCTCGCCGTCGGCGCGGATCATGTCCCGGCGGGCCATCTCCTCCAGGGTCTCGGTGGCCGCCTCGTCCCCGAGCTTGGAGCCGGTGATGAGCCGCGGCCGCTGGTTCTGCCCGCGCTCGGTCAGAGACCAGATCTCCTCGGCCATCTCCTCGATGCGCTGCTGCACGGTGACGTGGGGATGGCCCATCAGGATCCTCCTCCCGGAGCGGCGGCGGAGCCGCGGTGAAACAGCCGGTGCGCCAGGCGGCGCAGCCAGCTGAGCGTGGCCGACTCCACCGGAAACTGGTAGCCGCAGTGGGGGCAGCCCACCGCCTCGCAGCCGCCCGACAGGCCGCACCGGCCGCAGACCTCGCGGCCCACGGCGAAGCGGTAGCCGCACAGGGGGCACTGGTGGCGCGGGTCGGCCGCCGCCTCCGGGGCGGGCAGCGGCTCCTCCACCGGGTGGCGGGGCAGGCGGCTCACAGGGTCACTCCCAGCCCGCGGAGGGTCCAGTTCAGGGCAGCCCCCACCAGCAGGGCGAAGGGAAAGATGAAGGCGGCCACCACGGAGGCGGTCCGCCAGCCCCGCTCCTTCACCATCATGAAGAAGTTGGCGATGCAGGGGATGAAGAGGGTGATGGTGACCAGGGAGACCACCACCTGCACCGGGTCCAGCAACCCGGCTTCGTTCATCTGGAGCAGGCCGGCGGCGCCGAAGTCCCGCCGCAGAAAGCCGATGATGAACACCTCGGCGGTGGCCGCGGGCAGGGACAGGAGGCCCGTCATGACCGGCCGGGAGAGCTCCTCCAGCCACCGGAGCAGGCCGATCCGGTCGGCCACGAACAGCACCACCGTCCCCAGCACGAACAGGGGCGCCGCCTCCTTCAGGTACCACTCGATGCGGCCCAGGGTCTTGTGGGCGATGTTCTTGAGGCGCGGCCAGCGCAGGGGGGGCAGCTCCAGGATGAAGTCCGAGGGCTCGCCGCGGATGATCCGTGACGACAGGAACCCCACGGTGAACAGGGTGCCCAGCACGGTGGCGACCCAGACGGCGGTGGCCTGCCAGGATAGCCCGGCCAGCATGGCCAGGATCACCCCCAGCTGGGCCGAGCAGGGCACCCCCAGGGCCAGCAGGATGATGACGATGAGCCGCTCCTTGCGCGACTCGAGGATGCGCGTGGTCAGCGTGGCCATGGTGTCGCAGCCCAGGCCCAGGACCATGGGCAGCACCGCCTTGCCGTTGAGCCCCATGAGCCGGAAGACGCGATTGACCATGACCGCCAGGCGCGGCAGGTAGCCCGAGTCCTCCAGGAACCCGAAGGCCAGGAAGAAGGTGGTCACGATGGGCAGGATGATGGCCAGGGCATAGGTGAGGGCCATGGTGATCACCCCGTACTCCCCCACGAAGAAGTCCCGGAGCAGGGGCACCGGCAGGAGCTCGTCGAAGACCCAGATGGCCGCCGGGTTCAGGAAGCCGTTGAAGACGGTGTTCTCGATGAAGTCCACCAGGGTCCCCGCGCCCAGCACGCCGACGAACTGGTAGGCCAGCCAGAGCACCGCCAGCAGCACCGGCACCCCCCAGACCGGGTGCATGGTCATCCGCTCCAGCCAGCGGGCCAGGGGCACCTCCCGGCGGGGCGTCTCGGCCAGGACGCGCTGGCAGATCCGGTCCACCGACGCCAGCCGCTCCCGGCTGATGACGGCGCGCAGCGGCTCGTTGTAGGACCGGCTTGCCCGGAGGGCGATCTCCCGCAGGCGCGACACCCCGGCTTCGCTCAGGTGGGCGTGGAGCCATGGCGCCAGGGTCTCGTCCCCGGCCAGGACCATGAGGGCCAGGGCCCGGGCCGCCACCGGCGCCGGCGGCAGCAGCGGGATGATCTCCCGGATCCCCTCCTCCAGGGCGGGCGAATAGCGCACCTTGAAGGCGGGGACCCTGGGGGCGCGCAGCGCCCGGCCCAGCTCCCGCAGCCCCTGGCGCCGCACGGCCACGGTGGGGACGCACTCCACCCCCAGGATGCGGCCCAGCCGCCCGTGCTCGATGGACACGCCCCGGCGCGCCGCCTCGTCCCCCATGTTGAGGCAGAGCACCGCCGGGATCTCCATCTCGGCCAGCTGCACCGTGAGGAGCAGGATGCGCCTGAGGTTCTTGGCATCGCCCACCTGCACCACGGCCCGGTATCCCCCGGCCAGGAGGATGTCCCGGGTGACCTTCTCGTCCTCGGAGGTGGGGATCAGGGTGTTGGTGCCCGGCGTGTCCACCACGGTGCCCGACGCGTGCCCGGGCACGGCGCCTGCGGCCAGGCGGCTGCGGCTGATCTCCACCGTGGTCCCGGGGTAGTTGGAGACGGCGACGTAGGTGTTGGTGAGACAGCCGAACAGCACGCTCTTGCCCACGTTGGGGTTGCCCACCAGGATCAGGGCCTCGTCGGATGAGGGATGGGCCCGGGGCGGGTGGGTGGTCTCCGGGGCCGGGGCGATGGTGGCGCTCACGTGGCTCCTCCCTCAGGCCGTGGCCGACGCGCGCCGGCAGTCCCGGCAGGTGCCGGAGATCTGGTGCGTGTGGCTGTGGGCCTCGAACCCGAACCCGTCGCAGACCTCGTCCTGGAGCCGCTCGATCTCCTCGTTGTGGAACTCGAAGATGGCACCGCAGGACGTGCAGTAGAGATGATCGTGGTGGCTGTGCCCCTCCACCGTGTGGGCCCGCTCGTAGTGGGCGCCGCCACCGCGGAAGCGCTCCCGCCGCACCAGGCCGGCGGAGACCAGCAGGTCCAGGGTGCGGTAGATGGTGGCCCGGGAGATGCGCACGCCGCGGCCGCGGAAATGGACAAGCAGGTCGTCGGGCCGGAAGTGTCCCTCGAGCCGGTAGATCTCCTCCAGGATCCGGTCCCGCTCCCGAGTCATCTTGAGGCCGTGGCGGCGCAGGTGGCTGCGGAAGACCTGCCGCTCGTCCCCCTCGCGGGGAACCTGCTCCCGGTTGCTGCTGCCCCGGCCTCGCCGGCGACTGGCGCCCATGGCTGCCTCGGAAAGAGGAGAGGCGGAGTCTTTTTTAAGACTGCGTCTCAATTTCAACTAGAAGGTACACCCCACCCCAGCGGGTGTCAAGGCGCCGGGCCCGCGGCCGTCCCGGACGGGTGCTAACGTGGCTCCATGGGGGTGCGCAAGGCCCATCTGGTGGGGATCGGCGGGACCGGCATGGGCTCCCTGGCCGGGCTGCTTCTGGCGTCCGGCTGGGAGGTCCGAGGGTCGGACACCGGGGTCTACCCCCCCATGAGCGAGCAGCTGGCCACCCTGGGGATCCAGGTGATGGACGGCTTCGCCGCCCCGCACCTGGACTGGGGGCCGGACCTGGTGGTGGTGGGCAACATCGCCCGCCCCGACAATCCCGAGGCGGTGGAGGCGAAGCGGCGCGGCCTGGCCGTGACCTCCATGTCGGCCGCCCTGGCCGCTCACTTCCTCACCGGCCGCCTGCCGGTGGTGGTGGCCGGGACCCACGGCAAGACCACCACCTCGTCCCTCATTGCCTGGGTGCTCCATCACGCCGGCCGGGACCCGGGGTTTCTCATCGGCGGGGTGGTGGGCGGGCTGGAGACCACCTACCGTCTCGGGCGGGGGCAGCCGTTCGTGGTGGAGGGGGACGAGTACGAGACCGCCTACTTCGACAGGGGCCCCAAGTTCCTGCACTACCGGCCGCGCCACGGGGTCCTCACCAGCGTGGAGTTGGACCACGTGGAGGTCTATCCCGACCTGAAGGCGCTGGAGGCGGCCTTCGCCCGCTTCGTGGCCCTCATCCCGGGCGACGGACGCCTGGCGGTGTGCGCCGATGACCCCCTGGCCCTGGCCACCGCCGCCCGCTGCGGCGGCGAGGTGATCACCTACGGCCTGGACGCCGGCGCCGGCACACGGGCCCAGCCGCTGGAGGCCGGCCCGGGGGGCTGCCGGTTCCGGATCCAGCGTCGCGGCCGGCTCTTCGGCGAGTTCCACAGTCCCCTCACCGGGCGGCACAACCTGCGTAACCTGGCCGCGGCGGTGGAGATCCTGGCCGGTCTGGACCTCACGGCGGAGGAGATCGGGTCGGCGCTGGCCCGCTTCGCCGGCGTGCGCCGGCGCCAGGAGGTGCGCGGCGTGGTGGGCGGTGTCACCGTCATCGACGACTTCGCCCACCATCCCACCGCGGTCAGGGAGACCCTGGCCGCCCTCCGGGACCGGTTCCCCGGCCGGCGGCTGGTGGCCGTCTTCGAGCCCCGCACCAACACCTCGCGGCGCTCCCTGTTCCAGCAGGCCTACCTGGAGGCGCTGACCGCCGCCGACCGGGTCGTGGTGGCGGCGGTGGATCACCCGGAGAGGGCTCCCGACGGTGACCGTCTCGATCCGGCGGCCCTGGTGGCCGGCCTGCGCCGGGAGGGCGTGGCGTCGGAGTTCATCCCCCAGGTGGAGGGGATCGTGGAGGACCTGGCGAACCGGAGCGAGCCCGGGGACGTGGTGGCGGTGATGTCCAACGGGGCCTTCGGCGGCCTCCACGCCCGCCTCCTGGAGGCCCTGGCGGCCCGCTTCCCCGAACCGCCCGGCCCCCCCGCACGGGACGGCCAGGCGGCACCGCCGGGCTGAGGCCGCTCAGGCGCTGACGTCTGCGGTGCTGCGGGCCGGGCCCTGGGCCGCCAGCACTTCCTTGAGGGACCGTCCCAGGATCTCCACCGCCTCGTCCAGCTCGGCGGTGGTCACGTTGAGGGCCGGACGCAGGCGGATGGAACGGGTCCCGCACGGCAGGACCAGCAGGCCGTGGGCGAACGCCCGCTCCAGGATCCGGGGACGCAGGGACGGGTCGGCCAGGTCGAAGGCCAGGAAGAGCCCCTGCCCGCGGACGTTGGTGATCTGGTCGGGCACTTCCGACTGGAGCTCGTGGAGCCGCTGCACCGCCTCGTTGCCACGGCAGGCAGCGTTGTCCAGGAGATCCTCGTCCTCGATGATCTCGATGAAGCGGGCGCAGCGCAGCATGTCCACCAGGTTGCCCCCCCAGGTGGAGTTGATGCGGGAGGGCTCCACGAAGCAGTTCTTCTCCACCTCGTCCACGCGGGCGCCCACGGCGATGCCACACACCTGGCTCTTCTTGCCGAAGGCGATGGCGTCGGGCTCCACCCCCAGGGTCTCGTGGGCCCACCAGCGTCCGGTCATGCCCATGCCGGTCTGGACCTCGTCCAGGATGAAGAAGATCTCGTGGTCGTTGCAGAACTTGCGCAGGGCGGCCAAAAACTCGGGGCGGAAGTGGTTGTCGCCCCCCTCCCCCTGGATGGGCTCCAGGATCAGGGCGGCGATGTCCTCGCCCCGCTGGGCCACGGCGGCCTCCAGGGCCTGAAGGGCCCGCCCTTCCGCCTCCTGGACCGCCTCCAGGTTCTTCCCCTCGCAGGGGAAGATCATCTTGGGGTTCTCCACCCGCGGCCAGTCGAACTTGGGGAAGTACTTGGTCTTGCTGGGGTCGGTGTTGGTCATGGAGAGGGTGTAGCCCGAACGACCGTGGAAGCACTCACGGAAGTGGATGACCTGGGATCCCTTCTCCCCCGCCCCGCGGGCGAGGTTCTTGCGCACCTTCCAGTCGAAGGCCACCTTGATGGCGTTCTCCACCGCCAGTGTGCCGCCACTCACCAGGAAGAGGTGCTTCATCCAGGAGGGGGCGGCCTTGGAGGTGAAGGTCTCCACGAACTCCGCCATCTCGGGGCAGTAGATGTCCGAATTGGACGGCTTGTTGACCGCCGTGCGCCCCAGGCGCTGCACGAAGGCGGGCTCCACCAGACGCGGGTGGTTCATGCCCAGCGGGTGGGAGGCCACGAAGGTGAACATGTCCAGGTAGGACTTCCCCGTGCGGGCGTCCACGATGCGGCTGCCGGCGCTCTTCTCGAAGTCGATGACCACGTCGAAGCCGTCCACCAGCATGACGCGCTTGAGTGTCTGCATGACCTTGTCGGCAGCGATCACGACAACCTCCGTTGGGGGGGGAAGGGACAGGGAGATTCTAGGCCGCCGGAAGGGGTTCATCAAGCCGTCTCCGCCGGGCGGCCCGGCCCGCGGGTTCTGGTACGATTCGCCCCGTGGACGCGCCTGCCGGCCCTCCCGTGCGCCTGCGCAAGAACGAGGAGCGCCGCCTCCTCCGGGGGCACCCGTGGGTCTTCGCCAACGAGGTGGAGTCCAGCCTCCGGGAGCACGCGCCGGGGGACGTGGTGGATGTGGTGGACTGGCGCGGCCGCCCGGTGGGGCGGGGCACCGTCAACCCACACGCCCTCATCGCCGTGCGGCTCTTCTCCACCGCACCCGCCCCACCGGCAGGCCCCGATCCGGAGACCCTCGCCCGGCGGCTGGCCGAGGCCGATGCCCTGCGCCGGGCCGCGCTTCGCCCCCTGCCGCCGGCCTACCGGCTGGCCCATGGCGAGGCGGACTTCCTCCCGGGGCTGGTGGTGGACCGCTACGGCGACGTCCTGGCGGTGCAGGCCCTCACCGCCGGCATGGACCGCAGGCTGGAGGCGGTGGCCGACGCCCTCATGGCCCTGCTGTCGCCACGGGCCGTGGTGGCCCGCAACGACGCGCCGGTGCGCGCCCTGGAGGGGCTGCCGGCGTCGGTGAGGGTGATGCGGGGCAGCCTGGCGGGGCCGGTGGCCCTGGAGGAGGCGCTGGCCCCGGGCCGTGACCCGCTGCGCCTCGAGGTGGACGTGCTGGCCGGGCAGAAGACGGGGGCCTTCCTGGATCAGCGGGCCAACCTGGCCGCGGCGCTGCCGCTGGTGGAGGGAGCGTCGGTGCTGGACCTGTGCTGCTACGACGGGTCGTGGAGCCTGGCCGCAGCCCGGGCCGGCGCGCGGTCCTGCCTGGGGCTGGACTCCAGCCAGGAGGCTCTCCAGCGCGCCGCCGCGACGGCCGCCCACAACGGGCTCGGAGACAGGTGCCGCTTCCAGCGCGAGGATCTCTTCGATGGGCTGCGGCGCCTGCGCCAGGAGGGGGAGCGCTTCCAGGTCGTGTTCCTGGACCCTCCCGCCTTCGTCAAGCGCCGCGCCCGCCTGGCCGAGGGGATCAAGGGGTACATCACCGCCAACCGCCGGGCCATGGAGCTGCTGGAGCCGGGAGGGTGGCTGGTCACGTCGTCCTGTTCCCATCACCTGGACCGGGCGAACTTTCGCGACATGCTGCGCACGGCGGCGTTCCAGGCGCGCCGCACGCTTCGCTGGCTGGAGCTGCGGGGTGCCCGGGCCGATCATCCGGTGCTGGCCGCCGCCCCGGAGACCGAGTACCTCAAGTGCGCCATCGCCCAGGTGCTCTGACCCGCACGGATGCTAGGATACGGCCAGGGGGCCGATGTGGGGCGACGGGGGCAGCGGGACGTCGGGACGATCACGGGACTGTCCCTCTCCGCCATCCGCGCCCGCTACTTCGCCGGACCCGGCTCCGTCCCGCCGCCGGAGGTCCGGGCCGCCCTCGCCAGAGACTCGCGGGCCGGAGCCGCCGCCCTCCTGGCGCTGGCCCTGAGGCGGCTGGCACGGCAGCGCCACCTGAACGCCCGCCAGCGCCTGCTCCTGCGCCATGAATCGCGGCTGTGGCGCCGGGGTCTGGCCTGGGTGGCCGGCGTGGACGAGGTGGGCATGGGACCGCTGGCCGGGCCGGTGGTGGCGGCAGCGGTGGTGCTCCCGCCCGGCTGCGCTCTTCCCGGCGTGGACGACTCCAAGGTGCTGGACGCGGGGAGCCGGCAGCGCCTCTTCACCCTGATCCAGGAGACCGCCGCCGGCCTGGGGATCGGCGTGGCCGAGGCGGCCGAGGTGGACCGGCTCAACGTCTACCAGGCCGGGCTGCTGGCCATGGCCCGGGCCGTGGCCGCCCTCCCGCGGCCTCCGGACCACCTCCTGGTGGACGCCCGGCGGGTCCCCGGGTTCGCCGGCCCCCAGGAGAGCCTGGTGGGCGGCGATGGCCGCTCCCTGTCCATCGCCGCCGCCTCCATCGTGGCCAAGGTGACCCGCGACCGGATCATGGACGACTACGATCGGGTCTTTCCCCAGTACGGTTTTGCGCGCCACAAGGGGTACGCCACCGCGGCGCACCGGCAGGCCCTGCGCCGTTTCGGACGCACCGCGATCCATCGCAGTCGCTTTTTCGTAACTGGCCTCGACGACCGCCAGGCGTTGCTGTTTCACGCCTCTGGGGCATCTTGACTTCGCTCCGGGCCGACCCTAGATTTCGCGACGGGTTCCCCCTCACGGGAGCCCGCCGGGAGAGGTCCTCCGGTCGGCGGACGGTGGGGCCTCTCCCCTCTTTTTTTCTCCCGCCGGTGTCATCGCGCAGGCCATGAGCACTCCCCCCGCCAAGAGGCCTTACGTCCGGCCGCGCATCGGCCGCTCGGTGCTGCGCCCCCTGTGGTACGTGGCGGCCGTGGCCGGTGTCCTGCTGGTGGCGCTGGTCCTGCCGCGCACCCCTCCGGTCCTGCCGGCGCTGGAGGGAAGCTGGGAG